>JAGDDC010000221.1 GCA_017958245.1 Lachnospiraceae bacterium | reverse complement strand
CTTCCTTTGCTTCTTCATATTCTCCTCATCGATCGCATCGAACGAAGCTATATCGGCCTTCCTCACAAAGATCGTCGAGGGAAGGGAATACTGGGTGAGCATCATCTTAAGCCAGGTGATCTCAAACGTCCCCGCATCCATCGTGCTCTGGCCCTTCACGGGCAACCTCGCGGCACTGCTCTACGGGCTTGACAGCGCGGGACTGTGCTCACTGATAGGCTCGCTTGCCTCGGTCATCAATTACAGGATCTATGTCAGGGAGTATCCGGAAGGCGGAAGGCGCTTCATAAAGGTCTTCACGCTCATAAGCCTGGCGTTCTTTGCGATAGTCGCCCTGCCTTTCTGGTGGCTGTCGAGCGTATGGTTGTTCTGATACCGATATCGTCGCGGTTTCAATACCGGACATTTGGAGGTCCTGCTATGTCTTTGACGTCGGAGCCTCGGCTCAGACTCTTAGCTTCTTTGAGAGATCTAAAGCTGCCAAGGTCTTTTTAAGCCACAAAGACCGTCCCCTCTATATCACACTTTCCTTCTGTCTCAAAGTCTGCAGGCTCGCTTCCCTGCGGGCAAAGGCATCACACTACCTTCTTCCCCTCCACGCGGATGACTTCGTCCGCATAGTCCTTCATCTTCTCAGAGTGGCTTATGACAATGACGCATTTGCCCTCTTTGTGTGCCAGATCCTTAAAAATCTGCATGATCTCGCGGCTGTTGTCCTCGTCTAAGTTGCCCGTGGGCTCGTCCGCCATCACGATCTCGGGGTCGTGGGATATAGCCCTCGCTATGCTGACTCTCTGCTGCTCGCCGCCGGAGATGTGAGCGACATATCTGCGCGCAGTCTTCTCCGGGATTCCGAGCCGCTCAAGCAGTTCGAGCGCACGCGCCTCGCTGCTGTCCTTCTTCCCGCTGATCCTGTCTGAGAGCAGGATGTTCTCCACCGCGCTGCGGTTTTTTAAGAGGTTGAAGCTCTGGAAGACAACGCCTATATCCCCCGCCCTGTAGGAATCGAGGTCAAGCTCTGCAAGATCCCTGTCTTTGAAATATATCTTTCCCCCGCTCACCTTATCGAGACCTGCAAGAAGTGAGAGGAACGTGCTCTTTCCCGCGCCTGACTTTCCGGTGATCATGTAGAGCCTGCCCTTTTCAAACTCCGCGCTCACATCCTTTAAAACATAATCCTTCGTTTTCTCATATCTGTATGAAACATTCTCTACTCTAAGCATATCTTCATTCCTTTCCGGGACTCTTTTCATCCCTCATGATCCTCTCATCAGTTTCGTATCATGCACAGGACATATTGCAGATGGTGCTTCACCGGCCTCACTGCGCCTGCCTGAACAGCCTCATGGGCTCATATCTTGTGACAAATACGGTGCTGATCGCCCCCGAGATGAAAGCGAGCGCCACGGCTACCGACAGGAGCGCAAACACCTGCCCCGCAGAAACCGCCGGGATAGAAGGTACCGTCATATCGCCCGGGAGCGCGAGTTTTAAGACCACTCCCATCAGCGCCCTTCCCGCTGCCACGCTCAGGGCGGCTGAGAAAAGCACCACGATGACGGCCTCAAGGATCAGGCTTAAAGCGACCTTGCGCCTCGGCATGCCTATCGCGCGGAGCACGCCGATCTCGTACTTCCTGTCCCTGATGTTGATGACGGTCAGTATGATCAGGACACAGCCTCCCGCGAGGAGAACTATCAGGCCGAATTTCTGTGCGAGCGCCTCAGCCTTCTCAACAGGCTCCACGATGGCGTTGTACGCGCCAAGATCATACGTGAGCTTGTAGCACTCCTGAAGCCCCTTCTGCCTGAGCTCCTCTTCAAAGGCAGGCACCGACTCCGGATCCTTTACAAAGAACCTGATCTCGTCCATGAAGGGGATCTTCCCGCCAAACTCGAGTTCCTTGAAGGTGTCGTATCCGACGATCAGGTCGTTTTTTGAAAAACCTACCCAGATGTCTGCCCCATTTGCCTCGGCATAGAGATCGCTGTATATGCCCACTATGGTCAGCTCGTACTCTCCATCTTCTCCTCTTTTGCCCGAAGCTACCCTGATCCTGTCACCCGGCTTTATGTTGTTCAGCTTCGCCAGTTCTTCGCCGATCACTGCCTCACCCTTCGCCTCAAAGAACCTGCCCTCCTTTATCTTTTTCCTGCCGTCGGCAAACTCTTTTGCCTGCGAGGGATCGTTGTATCCGTAGATCATGCCGGTCGTATCCTTCCTGTAGGAACCGATGTCAGCGATCTCCTTCGCAGACATATAGTCGTGGAGCTCATCCTCGCTCTTTACTCCGTAGAGCTCGCACAGCTCCTCGGGACTCATGCCGTCTAAGACCACCATGTTTTCGCCCAGGTCAACCTTCTTTAAGTCCTTCGAGTAAAACCTCACATTCCCAGAGAGGACAGCTTTTTGAAGGAGATCTGAGTCTGCATAAGCTTCGAGTTCTTTCACCTCGATCGGGTCCGGCTCGAAGAAAGATGTGGTCTCCACAGATCCGTCTTCGTGCACCTTTTCAACCGTCACGGTGTGCTCCCTCGCGTATTCCCAGTCTGTCTGCAGCCCTGCCTCAACGCCGAAGCTGTCCTTGAAGCTTTCCTTCCACTCTCTCGTCGTGCCCTTAAAGAGCAGGACTACGCTCGCGGCAGTCATCACAAGCGTGACAACAAGAATGAGCAGAAACGATCTTCCCTTGTTTCTGCTCAGGTTTTTAAATGCATTCAGAACTATCATATCATCTACCTTGCCTTTCGTTTTGATCTCACAGACAAGATACATGCCCAATATGGAGTTCATATGAAGTTGAAAAAAGACTGTCTATTTTTGTTGACATCAGAAACAAAATATCATACAATGTATCAAAATGATATATATCAAAATGATACATTTAATCAAGAAGGAGTATGTTATTATGAGACAAAAAATAAGAAAAGCTTTGCTGCTGTTTTCATTTCTGGCTTTCCCGATCACGATATGGTATTTTTCCCCATATCTCATTATCAACGCGGCGATGGAACATATCGTTAACGGAAGCTTTATTGTCTTTTGCCTGATGTTTTTGTTTTCGATGTTTTTCGGAAGAGTGTGGTGCGGCTATCTCTGTCCGGCCGGAGGACTTCAGGAATGCGCGATGAGAGTAAATGAGCGGCCTGCGAAGCATGGAAAGAGAGAGAAGATCAAATATGTCATCTGGACGGTCTGGATCGCCGGCGTGATCGTTTCATTCGTCTGCGGGAAAGGTGGTGTTACGATCAATCCGTTCTATATGACGGACCACGGGATTTCTGTTTCGAGTATATATAATTATGTGATATACTATGGTGTGATCCTGCTGCTGGTGTTCCCTGCGATCATTCATGGCCGCAGGGCGGCATGCCACTATATCTGCTGGATGGCACCGTTTATGGTGATCGGAAGCACTGTAGGGAGATGGCTGCATATTCCCCGGTTACATATAGAGCCGGATAAGGAAAGATGTATTGGCTGCGGAAAATGTAATAAAGCCTGCGCAATGGGGCTTGATGTAAAACAGATGGTTGAGAATAACAGCATTTCGAAATGCACGGAGTGCATACAATGCGGAGCCTGCGTGGACGAATGCCCCAAAAAGGTTTTAAAGTATAAATGGACATGGAGGAACTGAGCAGAATGGCGAAAGACAGAAAGATCGATGTTGTGATCCTCGGACTTTTGTTACACGAGGACCTGACCGGTTATGATATAAAAAAACGGATCGACTCTGCGATCTCTTTTTTCTGGAAAGGGAGCTTCGGAAGTATTTATCCGGCGCTTGCCGATATGGAAGAGCAGGGACTTGTAAAACGTAAAAAATCCGATAACAACGGCGGCCGGGAGAAGATCGTTTATGGGATCACAAAGAAGGGAAAGGATAGGCTCGAGGTATGGCTTAAAGATGAGAAGGCGAGCAATGACCTGAAATACGAGACGCTCCTGAAACTGTTTTTTGGCGCTGCCGGGGACAGAAAGATCACGATCCGGAATATCGAGATCTTCGAAGAGCAGATCAGGGGAAATCTGGAGCTCCTCAGAGTATATAAAAAGAATCTGGAGAAGGCCCCGGATCAGGAGGACCACTTACATTATCATCTCACCGTTTCATTCGGGATAGAGGCTTGTGAAGCGTATCTCAGATGGTGCAGTATGGCGAAGAAGACTTTAAAGGAGCGCTGAAAGGGGAGCGCTCCCTTTTGCTTTTATATAAAAAATTACAGGCTGATGCAGAATCTCATTCCTTCTTCGAAAGGCTCAAATGAATAGTCCACCCCGCAGACTCTCAAGATCCTGTCCGTGATGTAGAGCCCGAGGCCGTGTCCGCCCTCGCTGCTGCCCTCTCCTCTGACAAAGGGCAGGAACATGCTGTCCGCCTCTTCCTTCTTTAAAGGCACGCAGACATTCTCCACAACGAGTCTTCCGGCGGTCACATAGATCCTCACCTTCCCGCCTTCTCTTGAGTATTTCACGGCATTTGAGACGACATTTGACAGGGCTTTTCCAAAAAGCTCCGCAGATGTTGTAAGTCTTGCGCCCGCAAGCCCCTCAGTCTCAAAGCTCACGCCCCGCTTCATGGCGATCAGCTCGTATTCCGATACGAGCTCCGAGACGAGCTTTTCGATGTCCACTTCGTCTTCTGTCTTTATGCCAGAGAGCCCAAGCTTCGATGCGGAGAGCGTCTCGTTTAAGAGCTGCGTCATCTCGTCTATCTTGCCGACGCACTCACCGAGGTACGTCTCGTGGTCCCTGTAAACCCCGACGTCGTACTGCATGCATTCGAGCATCCCCCTGACAGATGTCAGAGGAGTCTTAATCTCGTGCGAGACCGCGAGCATCAGATCGATCTTCTCCTTGTCCGAGGCGGTCTTGTCGTCGTACTCTTCCCTGAGGTCATCTATCGCCCTTAAGAGCCTGCTGTAGAGCTCGTTGATACCGGCGGAGAGCTTCCCGATCTCGTCCTTTGAATCGCAGGAGCAGACCGCGCTCCGATCGAGCATCTTCATCTCCTCCACGGATCTCTGTATGCTGCGCACGGGTCCGGTGATCCTCCTTGCGTGGAGCCAGGACGCAAGAGCCGCAAGCAGCACGGATATCGCAAGGACTATCGGAAGGAGGCGCAGCACCACGCTCACAGCCTCATCCACGGGCTCGAGCGAAGCCTCGAACACCACCAGGAGCTCTTCTCCGTCCGCATCGGTCACAGTGCAGTCCCCCGTGATAACGCTCACTTCCACCTCAAATGATGCTTCCGAGGAACTCCCTCCATCTGCGTCCCGGACCGTAACAGAGGCGCCGGAATCGCCATCCTCGCCTATGTCGGTCTCCGCCTCCACCGTGAAACTCGTCACAGTCTGGAGCCCGTGGGATACGAGGGTCTCTCCGTTCCTGTCATATATGTTTAAGTGATAGCCTCTCTCGTCCGCTCTTGCCACGGCGAACTGCCTGATCTCCTCAAAACTGCTGCCGCCCAGTTCCTTCACCGCTGCCGCATCATCCGCGAGCTGCTCTTCCTTGTAGCTCACATAGAGGCGCGGCATCAGAAGGTACACGCAGACAAATGAGATACAGACGACCGCGAGCGTTAAGAGCATTGAGCTTAAAAATGTCTTCGAAAAGATACTCTTCATGTTTTAACCCCTATCGCACTCTTCTCAAACATATACCCGACGTTCTTGATAGTGGTTATACAAGGCTCGCCAAGCTTCTTTCTGATGTTTTTGATGTGAGTGTCGATCGTCCTGTCGATCGCGTCGAACCCAAAGCCCCAGACGCCCTCGATGATCTGCTCCCTTGAGAGCGCTCTCCCCGCATTCTCCACGAGGAACTTGAGCACCTCGAGTTCCTTCGTCGTGAAGGGCACCTTCTCTCCCTCGCGGGTCACCTCGTAGGACGAGAAATCAACTGTGTTCCCGCCGATGTCTACAGTCTTGTTCTCCACTGGATCGGCGAGTTTTAAGAGCGCCTTCACACGCTTTGCAAGCACTATCGGTGAGAAAGGCTTTGTGACATATTCGTCGGCCTGCATATCGAAGCTCTTGATCTGGGTATAGTCATCCTCCATCGCAGTGAGCATGATGACGGGAGTGCTGCTGTTCTCCCTGATCTCTTTTAACACCTCGAGGCCGCTCTTTTTAGGCATCATGATGTCAAGCAGCACAAGGCTCATCTTGTGCTTAAAGAACAGGCTCAAAGCCTCCTCCCCGTCAAATGCGCGATACACCTCGTACCCTTCCGACTTCATAACCTCGCTGATAACTTTGTTCGTGCTCGCGTCATCCTCAACTACAAGTATCCTCCGCATGATCTACCTCGTCCTGACCTTCCAGTCGTTCTCCCTCTTCTCCTTGATATACGCCAGGAGAGCCTTGTGAGCCTTCGAGTTCTTCTTGACGATGAACTCCGCATAGCGGTCGTTGAGCGGATCACTCTTGATCTCAAAATTATCCGGGAGCACCAGAGTCTTGATGGCGGTGCCTTCGAACGCAAAGCCACCCATGTTCTTTAACGCCTTCGGAAGAGTGAGCTTCTCTGTCTCTATCTTTGAAAACGCAAATGCGCTTTCCCCGATGTCAGTAAGTCCGCTCGGGAGATCGATCTCCTTGATCTTTGTCTTATAAAATGCGCATTCACCCACAGATCTCAAAGTGCTCGGGAAGTTTACCGAGGCAAGCTCAGATCTGCAAAAAGCAAATTCACCGATCTCCTCAAGTCCTTCCGGAAGCACTATCTTCTCTATCTTTGTCTCCAGGAAAGCACGGTCGCCTATTCTTTTCAACTTCTTCCCGGTAAAGGTGACCGATCTGAGGTTTTCAAGCGGATAGCAGTGGAAAACATCGTCCCCGATGCTCTCAAGATTCTCAGGCAGGACAAGCGACCCAAGCCTGTTGCCTATCATCCTCCAGTTCAGTTCCTTAAGTGTAGAAGGAAAAACGATCTTGATCTCATCGCCGTAATCTCCGGAGACGAAGGAGCCGTCTACGACTTCCACTCCCTCGGGTATGATCACCTTCAGATTGTCTCTTTCGAAGGAAAAGGTGCCGCATAAAGTCTTCGCGCCGCTCGGGAAGGTGACGGTCTCAAGGAATTTGGATTCCCAGCCCCATTCGTGCTCGATCTTTTCAAACTTGTCGACCCAGATGCATACATCATTTACCATGAGATAATCGGGACGGGCGGAATAATCATTTGAGCCGTTCTCGAAATAATCAAATGAATAGCTCATATAGCTCTCGTCTCCGTCCTCGCTTGCATATGACTCTTTGGTCTTCATCCCCAGCTTGTCCGCCAGCCACCGTGTCAGGTCAAATGCAAATTCTCCGATATAGTGGACACTTGAAGGTATACTGATGGCCTTTAAGAGATAACACTCTTTAAACATCGATTCGGACAAACCGGCGACCCCCTGCCCGATGGTCGCGCTCTCAAGCCAGTAACAGTCCCTGAATGCTTCTTTTCCGATCTCTTTTACACTGCCGGGAAGTTCTATGCTGCGCAGATGGGAACGCCTGAAGGCACTTTCTCCTATACTCTTTAACCCGTCTCCAAACTCTGCCTCACGCAGACCGGAACCAAGGAAAGCACCTCCGTCGATCTTTTCGACTGCTTTCAAGCTGATCGACCTGAGCTTCGGCGTCACCTGAAATGCGGCAACCCCGATCGTCTTCAGTTTGAGGTTCGAGCCCTTGACCTTTTCAAGCAGAGTGCATGAGAAGAACGCTAAATCTCCTATGCTCTTCACCTTTGAGGACAGCGTGACGGTCTTTAAGGAAGTGCAGTGATTAAAGCAATTCGCGGGGACGACGGTACATTTCTTGTTCATCTTCACCGACCCGAGCGAAGAGCACTCGCTGAATGCGTCTTCCCCGAGTTTTTTGATGTTCTTTGTAAACACGACTCTCTTTAAGGAAGAACACTCTGAGAACGCAGCCTTCCCGATGCTCGTGAGAGCCTTTGAAAACTTAACTTCCCGAAGAGATCTGCATCCGCGAAAAGCAGCTTCTCCGATGGTCTTCACCTTCGCGGGCAGTTTGATGCTCTTTATGGATTCGCATCCCGAGAAAGCACAGTCGGGGATCACTGTCAGATTTGAGGGCAGCTTGATGCTCTTTAAAGACTTGCAGGACACAAAGCAGTCCACCCCGATAGATGTGACCGTATTCGGGAGATTGATGGTCTCAAGCTTTTCACACGAACTGAAAGCCCCGGTGCTTATCTTTTTGATGCCGGTCCCGAGCTTCACCTTCACAAGTTCAGAACAGCCGTAGAAAGCATGGGCGCTGATGAGTCCGACTCCGTCGGCTATCTCGACGCTCTTTATCTGTTTTCCCCTGAAAGCCTCGTCGTTCACGCCAAGCACGTCATAATCTTTGGATCTGTATCTGACCTTCACGGGGATCTTGACGTTCTTTAATGAATCGTCGCAGCCGCCCACATAGAGCTGTCCTCTCTTTCCTCCCGAGGGAGCCTTTGCGACATAATAGTACAGGTCGCCCTCTTTGAACGTCTCGGCTCCCCATTCAACGCCGGTCTCCGTACCGTAGACCCTGGTGATCCCGTCCTCCGCGTATGCTTTCGTCTCAGTCCGCACAAACAGCAGGGCTGCGATCAGCACTGCCATAGCTGTCAGATATCTTGTGATCTTTCTCTCCATACCGGTTCCTCTCAATCCTTTCAAGTCAGTTCTGCTGCCGCCTTGTACTCTGCAGGCCTTTTATCAGTCATCAAAAAACATATCCATCATCTCGACCTCGTCCACCCACTGCGGATCGTACTTGGATCCGTTCATGTCCGCCCCGCAGTTCGGGCAGGTCACATAAGGCTTGTCGCAGCGGTAGCCGCAGTTTGAACACTCATACTCAGTCTGTGAAAAAAGGTGATCGTGTTCTATCCATCGGCTGCTTTTCTTCATGTCAGTCCCTCCTTTTGTATGTCCGCTTCCCCGGCGCATCAGGTATTTCTGTGCGCATTTCTGCCTCCCCGGAGCATCAGTTCTTTCTGTGCGCGAATTCGGACAGGCGGTAAAACACTCTGTCAAAGTTCCTGTCGCTGTATTCTTCTGCCTGGAGCGTGCGGGCCTTTTTCGAGTACCCGATGCATTCTGTCCCCGTACCGATCTCGAAGGTCATAACCGCAAATGATTCATTTGCGGGAGGAAGGATCTTCTTCCTGCTCAGATCGGGCTTGGGGATGCGTATAAGGGGATACTCATGTTTCCTGCCGTCTGTGTAGACATAGAAACCGTAGCCACAGCTGTACTTCGCGCCCGCAGCGAGCGAGCAGGCAAAGTCGGTAAGTGTGGAGCCCGTGCCGTCGAGCCCGTAGGCGGGTATCTCGGCAAAATATCTGTAGCCTGTGAGGTCTGCCATGACGTGCATCAGATCGAGGCAATTCTGCTTTGCAGCTTCCGTCTGCCATGGCTTCGAGGCGTATATCCCGCGCCCCTGCTGATGGTAATCTATATGGGCCTTCGCCTGTTTTTCCACGACATAGTAGTACAGAAACTTCATGAGAGCCTGAGTCTCGCCGCAGGCTCCCGCCCTGTCCCCGGGGTAAAACGCGAGCGCGGGCCTTGTCGATATGTTTTCGTTTTTCTTGTTCCCGCTCTTTACCATGCCCCACGAGAGTCCCGGGAAACTCCTGTTTAAGTCTGTTCCGGTCGATTCCGCTTTCCACAGTGTTTTTCCGACCGAATAGTTTTTCGTATCAAATGCGACACCCTCACGTCCGTCGGGGTTGACGCAGGGCACGAGGGCGAACCTCGTCGTCTTTAGGACTTTCTTTGCTTCCTTCGTGTCCGCCTGCAGAAGGTCTGCCAGGGACTTGAGGATGAACACCGTACCCGCGGTCTCCCTCGCATGTGTCGACCCGGTGAGGATGACAGTCTCCTTCTCTTTGTCCGAGGGGATGTCGACGTCGATCGCGTACATCGTCCGGCCTTCACCGGTCCTGCCTATGTCAAAGAGCCTCACGCCCTCGATCCTCGAGAGCCTCTTCATGATATTTACAAGATCATCGTATGTGTATGACTTGGAGATAGAGATGTTCACGGGCTTAAATCTTCCCTGCTCCGTGACCTCCTCCCACTCATAGGACATGGCTTTTTTAAACTCCGCCTTCTTCATCCCGTTAGGGCCCGTAAAGTACCCGTACGGTGAGATGAGCTCCTTTACTTCGGCGAGGGTGTATTTTTCGTCCGTGACCCCTGTGGTGAGGTTCCGCCAGTCTATGGAGTTGACCTCGTCGAGTATGTCGGGACGGGTCTCACCGGGTTCGCCTTGCATCTCCCCGTCTTCAGGGACCTCTGTGATCTCATCCGGGCGGTTTGTCTCCGCATGCGCAGCCTGCGGGGCGAGGGTCGCAAGAACAAGCAACGAGACAAGGCAAAGAGCCGTGATCGCGATCAGTATTCTTTTTCTGTGCCTGTCACCTGTCAAAGCCCGTCCTCCGTTATGTCCATGTTCATCTATTACACTGCATTGCAGCTCATGGTCAATGATATGCTTATATTTTACATTCTCATAACGTTCAGTGTCAAACATGAACCACCATCTCGACATGGGAAAAACTCAACCTCGGATGATACCGCGCAGGCGTAAAAAACCCCGCCGCGGATGCTCCGGGCGGGGTATGACTTATCTTTCTGTTTTGATCTATTGCTTTTCTGTCATCTATTTTTCATGGCCGCTCCTATGAATCCGAGGAAGAGCGGGTGAGGCCTGTTAGGCCTGCTCTTGAACTCAGGATGATACTGAACTCCCACGAAGAACGGGCGGTCTGTGAGCTCCACAGTCTCAACAAGCCTCCCGTCGGGCGAGATACCGCTCAGTGTAAGCCCTGCGGATGTGAGTGCCTCGCGGTAATCGTTGTTTAACTCGTAGCGATGGCGGTGGCGCTCGCTGATCTCAAGCGAGCCGTAACACTTCTCCATGGTCGTGCCCGGAGTGATCGCGCAGGGGTATGCTCCGAGGCGGAGCGTGCCGCCCTTGTCGAACTCCTCGCTCTGGCCGGGCATGAAGTCGATGACCTTGTTTGCACACTGCTCGTCAAACTCTCCCGAGTTTGCATCCGCTATGCCCGCGACGTGGCGCGCGTACTCTATGACGGCGATCTGCATCCCCAGACAGATGCCGAAGTAAGGTACGTCATGCTCTCTCGCGTACTTCGCAGAGAGTATCATGCCCTCTATGCCTCTGCTGCCGAAGCCGCCGGGAACGATGATCCCGTCAAGTCCCGCAAGCTTCTCGCCCGCGTTGTCCTCGCGGATCTCCTCGGAGTCGATCCAGCGGATGTTGATGTGGACGTCGTGGCCGTAGCCTGCGTGGCGCAGCGCCTCAGCCACCGAGAGATATGCGTCGTGAAGAGCGACGTATTTCCCGACCAGGCCGATCTCGACACAGTGGGAGCGGGCGGAATTTATGCGGTCTACCATCTCGGTCCACTCAGTGAGGTCGGGCTCTTTTGTCTCAAGCCCAAGCTCACGGCATACCACGCCCGAAAAGCCCGTCCTCTCGAGCATCAGCGGAGCCTCATAGAGATTG
This sequence comes from Lachnospiraceae bacterium, assembly GCA_017958245.1. Next base: position 183 of record JAGDDC010000221.1, on the reverse strand, counting down.
GGTATGGTGAGGTTTTCGATCACGCAGTCGGGCTTTACGTTGCAGAACAGAGCGATCTTCTGAAAGATGCTCTCCTCGAGATGCTCGTCGCATCGCAGAACGATGATGTTCGGGTTGATGCCCATGCCCTGCAGCTCCTTGACCGAGTGCTGGGTGGGCTTGGATTTGTGTTCCTCCGAGCCG
>JAGDDC010000220.1 GCA_017958245.1 Lachnospiraceae bacterium | reverse complement strand
TATATCGTCCGTGTCCCTGATCATGAGCACGCTGTAACCGCGCTCAAGCAGCTTTTTCTTCACGAGGAGAGCGACTTTTAAGTTCACGACGCCCCCTGTCGTCCCGTCGAGGAATGTAGTCCCCGAGGAGACCGCCGCAGCAGTGATCTCGCCCGCTGCCGTGCTCCCGCCCGTGACCTTCTTGGTCTTGTCGGGATGGCAGTAAGTCCTCACACTGCTGCCTCCCTTGGTCCCGTGTCCCGCGTTCACGCAGACAGTCCTGACCTCCGGATCTTCCCCTACAACTCCTCCTTCACAGACGCTGTCCGCATAATATAGGATCGCGCGCCCCGTGTGGATCTTCGAGTTTTCGGCAAACTCATAGGAAGATCTGAGTACTGCGAGCCTTATCACGTTGCTCCAGTCCGAGAACCTTCGCTTCCCATTTGCCTTATATACAAATGATCTGACTCTTACATAGTAGTCTTTATCCTTATCAAGCCCCGTAAGCGTCCTCTTTGTGTGGGACGCTGCGCCGGTGCGCCTCGTCTTCGATTCCGAGAAATCAGGGCTCTCGGAGTACTTTATCTGATATCCGGCTGCTCCTTTTGCCTCAGACCAGACGATCCTCATCCCGTTCTCTGTCACATATGCTTTCTCGATCTTCGGCGCCCCCGGTCTCTCGGCCGCCTGCGCATGGGCGGTCCCGTTTCTTTCTCCCCCTGCGGGCAGCAGGCAGACTGACAGCACCGTCATCAGCAAAACCGAAAGCATCTTCCTTATCCTGTAATCCATACCCAGTACCATGCCGCAGGCGTGGTGCACATCGGTGACGCCGCCTGCTTCGCGGCACCGATGAAGTTTGAAAGTTTCACTTTCAAACTTGTACCTCACTAATGATGATCTTTACTTACTTCGCCCGCCTGAACGAGGCAAGCGCTGTGTCATACCCTGACTTTGCAAGAAGCTTCGTCAGGTATTCCCTCGCATCCTTAAACTTCATCCCTTCAGGAACGCAGGTATATACAGTGAGCTCTCCAACGCCAAGGAACGCGTTCTTCCCGATCTTTGTAAGCGTCGCGGGAAGATAGAGCTTCCCGAGGTTTACCGCGCCCCTGAAGGCGTTCGAGGCAATGATCAGGATGTTTCTCCCGATCCTCACGGTCTTGATCTGCGTGTTGCCTCTGAAAGCATTCTTCTCTACCGAAGTCACGGGGTATTCTGTGCCGTCTATCTTTACCGAATCGGGGATCGTGACCTTCTTTATGACGTCCGTCCCGGGGCCCGGTGCGTATGTATACTTTCTGAGACTGACGCCGTTCTTTGTGACATCATAATCTGCGGTCTCTTTGCTGCCGTCCGGTCTTGCGACAGACTTTGTGTATGTTCCTTCTCCGCCCTCATCGAGCGCGTATAAGGTCTCGTTCACCCTGCCTGAAGGATATTCTCTCTTAACGCTTCCCAATACGGACCCGTCCGCGTATGAAGTCTTTGAAGTCTCCGTCCTTCTTCCGTCTTTCCTCACCCTAACCTTGTCCGAAGTCTCCGACAGGACGTTGCCATCCTTATCTTTGAGCACGGCCGTGTGATCCTCGCTGCCGCCCGGCTTTTGAGTCTTTGCTTCCTCGAGAACGCTCCCGTCGGGATACTCGGTCTGTTTTTGGGATCTCACGATACCATTCGGATACTCCTTGACGGTCTCGACACTCTTAGTAACGTTGCCGTCCTTGTCGACCGTGACCTCAGTCGTCGTCACCGACCCATCGTCGCCTCTCTCGATCGTGGTTGTCGTCTCGGACCCGTCAGGGTTTTTCGTGACTATGGTCTCGGGACCTGCAGTCTCCTCTTTCTTTGGACTTCCCTCAAAAGGCGGGATATAAGGTACATTGTCTGTCGGTTTGCTGCCTGCATAGTAGGCCGGATCATCCGCTCCGCACACAGCGCACTTTCCGTTCACGTAGTTGTGCGGGAGCTCTTTTATTACATCGGACGCTCTGACCTCTCTATATTGATTTCCGCGCTTAGTAAAGTATCTGCCGTTTTTTGTGTAATGCTTGATGTTTCCGGGATGCGTGCAGTCTACAGGTGCTGCCGCGGGAACAAGAGCAGGTTCGTTCCACCGAGCGTAGAGGAACGTATGATCTGTTATCGGCGTGGTTAAGTCAAAAGCGCTGTTGCCGTCTGATGTATACCAGCCTGCAAATGTGCAGCCATCCCTCGTGGGAAATCCCGGGGTTGTAACTGTTGCCGGTCCGCTTCTTGCAACATCTTGTTTCACTACCTTGTCTGTGCCGATCGTTCCGCCCATGCAGTTGAACACAACTCTGTATGTCGTCGGATCCTTTCTTGTCAGGTAACCGGGGCTGCCTTCCTCGCCATCTATCCGGGCATAATCTTTACCTTTATGATCGTTACTATATTCCGTCCTGTTTTCTCCTATTAGCTGAGGGCAGTCATAAAACATTTTTCCATAATCGGCTCCGATTTTGGAATCATCCCAGTCTGAGCTGACAAAAATTGTTTTAAGGTTAGGATTGTGATAGAACATATAGGATGTCTCAACGCCTTCTTTTAACTCAAAACTGCTCAGATCAAGAGATTCACCTTCGTAATCTTCAAACATATGCCTCATATCACCGACATTGCTCGTATCAAAGGAGCTTACATCAAGTGACGTGATACCATCACAGCCGCAGAACAAGAAGCCCATATCAGTCACTTTGCCCGTCTCAAAACCGCTGACGTCGATCGATGTGAGCTTATCGCAAAGATTAAACATATACCTCATGTCGGTAACCTTGCTTGTGTTGAATCCGCTTACGTCAAGCGTCTCAAGACTTGTACAACCACTGAACATATCGTTCATATCAGTTACCATGCTTGTGTCAAATCCACTCACATCAAGAGTAGTAAGCAAACCATCGCCGAATCCCCCCGTATCAAACATTCCGGACATATCGGTGACTTTTGCCGTGTTCCAGCTCCCGAGGGGCTGGTTAAACGATGAGGCAGCGTTAAACATGTAGCTCATGTTGGTGACGTTCGACGTGTCCCCGTTGT
>JAGDDC010000219.1 GCA_017958245.1 Lachnospiraceae bacterium | reverse complement strand
GACTGCTTCAGCGTAATCCGCGTATTTGTCGGATATAGGGAGCACTCTCACCTGCTCGGGGCACAGCCATGTCGGGAACTGTCCCGCATAATGCTCGATGAGCCATGCAAGCGTCCTCTCATAGCATCCCATCGATGTCCTGTGGATGATCCACGGAACAGCCTTGTTGCCGTTCTCGTCGATGTAGTACATGCCGAACTTCTTTGCGCTGTCACAGTCGAGCTGGATCGTTACCATGGTGTCTTCCTTGCCGTAGACGTTCTTCGCCTGGATATCGATCTTCGGACCGTAGAATGCAGCCTCGTCGTCAGCCTCGGTGAACCTGATGCCGTTCTTTATCATGACGTCGCGCAGGTATCCCTGGGTGCTGTTCCAGTATTCCTCGTCGCCTATGTACTTCGCCTTGTTGTTGGGATCCCACTTGGAGAGCCTGTATGTAACCTCATCCCTGACTCCGAGGACTCCCATGACATAGTTTGCGAGCTCAACGCAGCGTGTCAGCTCCTCCTCGGCCTGTGAGGGCGCGAGGACGATATGTCCCTCGGTGATGGTGAACTGTCTGACTCTTGTGAGTCCGTGCATCTCGCCCGAATCCTCGTTCCTGAACAGAGTGGAGGTCTCAGACATACGGTAGGGAAGATCCCTGTAGGACTTCTGGTCGTTCATGTACACATAGTACTGGAAAGGGCATGTCATGGGACGCAGCGCCATGACCTCCTTGCCGTCCTTTGTCCCCTCGGACTCCTTGTTGAGCACGAACATGCCGTCCATATAATGATCCCAGTGGCCGCTTATCTTGTAGAGATCAGACTTCGCCATGAGAGGAGTACGTGTCCTGACATAGCCCCACTCGTTGTCCTCGAGGTCCTCCATCCAGCGCTGGAGCGTCTGGATCATCTTGGTCCCCTTGGGTGTGAACAGTGGCAGGCCCTGTCCGATGACATCCACGGTCGTAAACAGCTTCATCTCACGTCCGAGCTTGTTGTGATCGCGCTTCTTGATGTCCTCGAGATGAGCGAGGTATGCGTCCATATCCGCGTTCTTGGTGAATGCGGTGCCGTAGATCCTGGTGAGCATCTTGTTCTTCTCGTTTCCTCTCCAGTATGCGCCTGAGGACGAGATGAGCTTCACGCTCTTTAAGCGTCCGGTCTTCATGAGATGAGGTCCGGCGCAGAGATCGGTGAAACCGCCCTGATCGTAGAAGGATATCTCTGCATCCTCGGGGAGATCCTTTATGAGCTCTACCTTGTAGGGCTCTTTCCTCTCCTCCATGAACTTGATCGCCTCGGCTCTCGGGAGGGTGTACCTTGTGATCTCATGATCCTCCTTGATGATCTTCTTGATCTCAGCCTCGAGCTTGTCAAGATCCTCTCTGGTGAAGGGAGGAGTGTCGAAATCATAGTAAAAGCCCTCGTCGATCGCGGGTCCTATGGCGATCTTCGCCTCGGGATAGAGACGTTGTACAGCCTCAGCGAGCACGTGTGATGCTGTGTGCCTGTAGGCCTTTCTCCCATCCTCGTCATCAAAGGTGAGGATCTCAAGCTCGCAGTCCGAGTTCACAACAGTCCTCAGATCCACCACCTTGCCGTCGATCCTTCCCGCGCACGCCGCTCTTGCGAGTCCGTCGCTGATATCCTGAGCGATATCGATGACTCTCATCTCGCCTGCGTACTCTTTTACTGTACCGCCCTTAAGTGTTATCTTCATAGCCAGTCCTTTCCGCCGGTTCCCATGCCCGGCATAAAAAAAGCCCCCTTCGATGCAAATGCACCGAAAGGGACGAATATTCTATCCGCGGTTCCACCCTTGTTGGTATAAAACCCACTCTTTGATTGTAACGTGATCAACGGGCCGGATTGGGGCCACTCCGAGGTAGTTTTCGGCAGTTTCTTCGATGAGGCCTTTCCAGCTTCCGGCCCCTCTCTGGATCGATCCACGTGCTTACTCTTCTCATCAACGTGTTATGCTTTGCAACAGGGAGCATTCCTTGTTTCTTTCATCAAGGGATTATACACGCAAAACCCGGGGCTGTCAACTGTTTTCGCCCAGAGTGTGCCAAGCGCGCCGTTTTGCTCTCAAGGCGGATCTATGATGCAAACTCCGACTCTATCTTTGCTTTCAGCGCAAGTTTTGTCTTCTCATCCGCAAATGCGGCATCTGCCTGGTTTAGAAGGAGCTGCTTTATCTCATCCGAAGTGAAGTCGAAGGTATCGGCGAGAAGGGAGAATTCCCTCTTGATGTCAGTGTTGCTGATAGCCTTGTCATCAGTGTTGACGGTAACCCTGACTCCCGCATCGATGAGCTTTCTTATGGGGTAGTCCTTTATGTCGTCATATATCTTCGTATCCAGGTTGCTCGTGGGGCACAGTTCAAGAGGGATCTGCAGCTTCGCCAGCCTCGCGACGAGCTCTCCGTCCTCGACACTCCTTATACCGTGCCCTATCCTGAGTGGATGAAGCTCGAGTGCTTCCTTTACGCTCTCGGGCCCTGCTGCCTCGCCTGCATGGATCGTGTAGGGCACTTTAAGCTCCTTTGCCCTCTCAAAGACCTTCGCGTAGTCCCTTGTGGGATACAGTGCCTCTGCTCCCGCGAGGTCCGCAGCAACAACG
>JAGDDC010000218.1 GCA_017958245.1 Lachnospiraceae bacterium | reverse complement strand
TCTATCTTCTTCAAGCTTTATTCTCCCTGCCTTGCGGCCGCAAGACCCGCTCCGTACGCCGCGTCGTGCAGCGCGGGAACGATGTCCAGCCACTCGTATTCTTTCTTTATACTTTCTGTAAACCTCTCCCTTATGTACCCGTTTTTTACGAGCACGCTCCCGCTGTAGGCGAGACGTATATCCTTCTCCCCCGAGAGCTTTGAGATCACTGTCTCCGCGAGGAGCACCAGGTCCTGTGCGGCCTTTTGCGCTATGTCCTGCGAGACTCTGTCGCGCTCTTTGAGAGCATTTGCAATGAGAGCCGAGAAGGCCGCTATATCGCGCTTTGTGGTCCTCTCGTCGTAGAGGAACTTTATGATCTCTCCCACGAGCACGTCATCCGGGTCTTCCTTCTTTGAAAACCCAAGCTCCGTGAGCCGCTCTCTTACAAGCCCCGTAAGCACAGTCTCCGCCCCGCGCCCGTCGTAGGCGCGCACCACGGCCGACAGGATGTCACGCCCTATGGCGTAGCCGCTGCCCCCGTCATCTATGATGTTGCCGTAGCCTCCGGCTCTTTTTTTTACGCCGTCACCGGTCTTTCCTATGCATATCGAACCGGTCCCCGCTATGACCACGAGCCCGGACCTGCCCTCTAAGGCACCCTCGAGCGCCGTGTCCTGATCGCCCATGAGCATGAGCTCCCCGCCGAAAAATAAGGCCACCGCCTCCCTCATGGTCCTCTCTGCATCCGGGTTTGAGATGCCTGCCATCCCTATGCACACTCTCTTGCACTCCGGGAGAGGCCTTACCCGTCCGACCTGTTCAAAGAGATCTCTCATGCTCTCTTCGACCGTCTTTTTGCCGTTGCCGTTTAAATTGATCGGCCCGACCGTAAACCTTGCGATCTCATCAAGCTGAGCATCCATCATCACGGCCTCGGTCTTTGTTCCTCCGCCGTCAGCACCCAAGAAAAACATACATCCTCCTGACCGGCACGTGACCTGCCGGTATCAAAGCCTGCCGCCCGATGTCCCGGGCTGCTTGTAGTAGAAAACCGCAAGCTGCGTTCTGTCCCGCAGCTCGAGCTTCTCAAGTATAGTGCTCAGGTAGTTCCTGACCGTTCCCTCGCTCAGGAAGAGCTTCGCAGCTATCTCCTTGTTGCTCATGCCCTCGGCCACGCAGGCCACGATCTCGCTCTCTTTTTCGGTGAGTCCGAACGAACTCCCGTCGAAAGCGCCTTCCGTGCCTCTCTCCCCGTCATTTGAGGGGGCGGACCCGGCAAGCACCTTCGGAAGCTTTGAGATCACGTCGCTCCCGAACACCGTCTGCCCCGAATACACAGCAGACACCGCGGGCAGAAGGCTCTCGTACTCCTGTTTCAGGAGATACCCCTTGCCTCCGCAGGCAATGGCATCGCTTATATACTCATCATCCATAAAAGTCGTAAGAAACAGGATCTTCGCGTCGGGATGCGAGGCGAGTATCGTCTTTGCGGCCTCGGTGCCGAGCATCCTCTTCATCCTTATGTCCATGAGGAGTATGTCGGGCTCAAGCTCCCCGTAGAGCTTCACTGCGTCCTCGCCGTCGTGCCCGGTACCTACGACCCTCACTTTGGGATCGGCTTCAAGTATTGTTTTCAAAGACTGGCAGACAAGCTCGTCGTCGTCAACTATCAAGATATCCATAACTCATACCCTCGGGCCTTTTTCTCGCGCCCCGCCCTAAACTATACTTCCTATGATTATACCATATATGCTCGCGGCTTGACAAACAGACCCCGCTCAGGCCACAGGCAGTGTGATCAGTATCCTGAAGCCGTTCGCATCGGAAAAATAAACTGTTCCCCCAAGCTCCTTCACCCTGTTCTCTATGTTTTCCAGACCTATCCCCTTGCCGTCCGAGTTGATCGACACGTTCCCGTTGTCCTCGATCATGAGCTGGTGCATGCTCTCATGCGACCTCACCGTTATCCTTGCAAATGAAGCGTTGCTGTGCTTTGCGATGTTTGAAAGGGCCTCCTTGACCACCGCGAGCATACAGTACTTGTCCTCCCTCGACATGCCCGCAGCTCCCGTGTAGTCGAGCCTCACCTCGCAGAAGGTAAAATCCCGCATGAGCAGCCTTATGTTCGCCTCGAGATCTATAGACTCGTCGTGGAGGTCGTGGACGCTCGCCCTGACGCTGTCCATGGTGTCGTTTAAGGTGTTCTTGAGCGCCTCTATGTTTGGCTTTATGTTCTCGTCCCTGTTGACGGTCGAGATCGCTGCCGTCATGAGCAGCGCG
>JAGDDC010000217.1 GCA_017958245.1 Lachnospiraceae bacterium | reverse complement strand
GTCCATATCGACTAATATATCCCCTGTCGGTTTTGGGACGACCTCAATCCCATGTCTTACTATTGCATCGAGAACGGCTTTAATCTTGCGATCATCAAATCGGAATCTGTCCCTGTGCAAGACCTCACTGTATTCTTTCAGAATGTCTTGATGATACAGAGGGGTAATAAGACAATCGGCAATGGCATTGAACACTTGCACCGTTGCGGCATCGCTATTCTTACTCAACAAGGCTGAGACGAGCACGTTGGTGTCTATAACAGCGTATATCATGTTTTGCCCCTTCTGCGTGATGCTCTTGCAGCAGATATCTCTGCGTTGATCTCTTTAAGTGACATCTCGGGCATATCGGCAGCCTCAGCGCGAAGCGCTTCAAATGCGGTTTTAAAATCTTCTCTGGGTGAAGTATCGGGTAATACTGCCTCAAACGGGAGGCCACGAACCTGCTTGCTGCGTCGCATAAACATGCGAAATGCTGTCGGAAGATCCATGCCCAATTCCTCATATATCTCGGCGACTTCCTGCTTCAAAGCTTTGTCGGCCCTAAATTGGATCAAAACCTGTTCAGCCATGTCAGAACCTCCTTGCAGTAATATAGATTCAACTTACAAATGTAGTTGTTTGTAATGTGATTATACATCATTTAGCTCAAACAATCAAGAGGTGATGATAAATAGGGGTAAATAGGATGGAAAATAGGATCAAGAGGTGATTCATGGAGCGATTTAACGAAGTACTTCATAATCTACCTGTTCGGGAAATCGGCGACATCGATGCGGTTGATCTGATCCACCCTCTTGTGGTCCGTGTCGCAGACGAAGCCCGCCACGCCCGGGTCAAAGAACTCCTGCGTCGTGTCGATCCATATCCAGGTCCCGTCTATGCGGGCAGCGTTCCAGCCGTGTGCAATAGTCTCTTCGCCTTTCTTCTGGCGGAAAACATAGACACACGGTATGTCCACGCTGTCGAGCAGCACCAGAGTCAGGGCAGTGTGCCCGACGCAGTCCGTGCAGACACTTTTCCCGCCATGCGCCTTGTCATCCCAGACAATCAGTTCATAAGGGCTCTGCTCAAGATACTTTGAGTGATCCTCTCTCCACTCATAGTCATAGGGGATCGCCGCAACATATTCGTAGATCGCCTTCGCCTTCTCGCGCTCGGTCTTGCAGTTCTTTGCGAGCTCAAGGGCTTTGTCCCTTATGACGGCCCACATGTCATCCGTGAGTTCCTCCACCAGCCAGAACGAAGCCTTGGTGTCACGCACCGTCTGCACATCGAGCGAACCAAGGAGCTTCGTGACCTTGTTCAGGGACTTGATCCGCTTCTTCCAGTCCGCGCTCGGGTTGTTGACCACAGTCTTTAGCTTGGGGCACTCCCCGAAGGCGTTCTCCGCGATCTTGACTTTTGCCTTCTTTGCAAATGATACCTTTGTCAGCTTTTCGCACCTGTAGAAAGCGCCCTTTTCGATCTCCTTGACGGTGGAAGGTATCTTGGCGGTTTTGAGCTTCTTGTTCTTGTTGAAAGCCCATTTGCCGATCACTTTGACGGCCGTGCCGTCTATGCTCTCGGGGACGTAGTTGAGCTTTTCGTGGGCGTAGGTCAGCGTCCCGGTCGCTTTATCAAAACCGACCCAGTCCCCCTTTATCTTGTAGTATTTTACTTCGGCAGACGCGGTATTTGCGGGCCTTATATACGCAAATGAACCCGCGACCAGCACCAATACCATCAGTTTGATCATTATTCTTTTCATAAGCTTCCCTCCAAGTGAATTAAAACTGAAACTATTCCGATGATGTGTTTTTTAGAAGACTGATCCAGTTGCGCTTGCCATACAGGAAACGAACGAGATGCACAGTCTTTGATCCTTCGTCGATCACGTAAAACGCAAGATAGTTCTTGATGGGGACAAACCGGATCCCCAGCGGCCTTAGCACCGGATCATCTGCAACCGGATGAACCTTCGGGGAACGAGCCAGCTTACTCACCTTTTCATCGATCAGATCCAACATATCGATTGCTGCTTTGGGGTTGAAAAGAGTAAACTCGATATAATCTGCTGCAGCTGCGATGTCCTTTTCTGCCTCTCTGGAGATAAGTATCTTATAGTTCACTTTTTTATCCTCGTTCTGATGGCGCTCATTGCTTCGGAAAATGGACGCGTGTTGCCGTTTGCGACGTCATCAAGACCTTCCTGCAGAAGGGTGTATAACTCAAATTTAGAGACCATGTTCTCGTAAGTCTCAATGCTCATGACAGCAAGATCTCCCTTGCCGTTTTTTGTGATGAAAACAGGCTCGTCATAGGTGTGGCAAAACTTGGATATGTCATTGTAACTGTTTCGAAGCTCAGCACTGGAACGGATCGTCGGCATAAAAAACCTCCTGAAATTGATAACAAAATTATAACCATATTTTGTTATGCGGTCAAGACTTAGGAAAGCGGAGCCGTAAATGTGAGATAAAAGGGTGAAAAACGAGAGCAAAAGGCCTATAATAAGATACGGAACCGATAACAGTCCGCCGGCGTTTTTTTGACTCACGCCGGTAAAACAATCTATGAGAGAGGGATCCTGTTATGCCGGACACTAAAAATGAACTAAACTACGTCACAAATCCGATCGGCAGATTGTACCGACGACTTCTGCCTTCAGCCATAGGATCGCTGCTGACCTCCACTGTGGCATCGCTGATCGATGTGATCATCTTAAGCCATTATCTTGGGCCGTCCATGCTTGCGGTGGTAGAGCTTTGCATGCCTGTCTATATGCTTGTAAACACCCTGGCAATGCTCATCTCCTCGGGGGCAGCCACGCTGTACGCCCATTGCCTCGGAGAGGGCAACAGGGAGGAGGCGCTGCGCTTCTTCTCCGCATCCACCGTGCATATGATCATATGCGGCGGTGTGCTGATGCTTACAGGGCTTTTGTTTACCGGACCGGTGGTCAGGCTGCTCGGAGCCAACGACGCTGTCATGGCCCCGACCCTCGACTACGCCCATGTGCTGTTCTTCTTTATGATCCCGCTGATGATCTATGTGCAGCTGTTGTTCTTTGTCCGCGTGGATGACGATCCGAACCGTGTTTTGGTTGCCACCCTCGTCTGCGCGGGGACCAACCTGGGGCTTGATATACTGTTTGTCGGCCCGATGGGTATGGGCCCGAAGGGCGCGGCACTTGCGACGTGTCTTGCTTACACTCTTGGCATGGCGGTCAATCTGACGCATTTCATAAGCTCAAAGAACAGTCTCGGATTCAGAAAAAACTGCCTGAAGGGCAGGGGGCTTCGCATCTGGCGCGCAGGGATGCCGCTGGCTGCCTCACAGCTTGGCATGACGATATCCACCAACGTGTTCAACAACGTCATCATCCGGGTGGGCAACGAATCCTACGTGGCTGTCTACGCAGTGATCACCCAGCTGTCCATGACATCCATGGCAGTCTATGACGGCGTGGGACAGGCGAGTCAGCCCATCATAGCGGCTGCTTCCGGAGCAGGGCTGCGGGACAGGATCAGACAGGTGTTCCGCCGCGGCGTGATGCTGGAACTTATAGGGACCGGGGCACTGGCTTTGATCTACATCATTTGCGCCGGGCAGATCGCGTCGCTCTTCTCCATCGAGGAGGGAGAGATCCTGTCACTTGCGCTCAAAGGCATCCGCATCTATGCGCTGTCCATCCCCTTGATGGGACTCAACAGCATGATCATGTACTTCTTTCAGGCACAGGAAAAAACGGGCAGAGGACTGGCGATATCACTGCTCAGCGGCTCTTTGCTCCCGATCGCGGCTCTTTTGCTGCTCACCGCGTTGTCCGGCGTAGAGGGCATATGGTTCAGCTGGGTCGCGGCTCAGGCTCTCGCGCTTGTAGCCGGTGTGTTCCTGTTCAGACACTATAAAAGGAAAGGGGAATAGAAAATGAGTTCAACAAACCGCAGATATCCCGTCTCCATGACGGAACTTGGCATGTATCTGGAGTGGAAGAAAAACCCGCAGGGAACAGCATACAATCTCCCTTTCCTGTTCCCGCTTCCGGAAGGGACTGACCTTTGCAGGTTAAAAGACGCCCTGCGGCAGGTATTCCGCGCCCATGCAAACCTTCTCTCCCGCTTTGAAACGGGGGCGGATGGAAATGTAGCGAGGCTCGTGCCGGAAGGGGACCGCGAAGATATCCCCGTACACATTGAGGAGAGCCGGGGCGAGCCTGACCTTAAAAAGCTGATCAGGCCGTTCTCCGATCCGGATGGGGAGCTGTATCGTCTCCACATCATTTCCGGCGATGACAAAGCCTATCTTTTCATGGATATTCACCACATCCTGTATGACGGTTCTTCAAATCCCGTGTTCCTGCGCGATCTCAACCGTGCTTACGCAGGGGAAGTGCTTGAGGACGAGACTGTGACTGCCGGAGATCATGCCGAGTGGGAGCGGGAGGCCAGGAACACCGAGGCCTTTGGGCAAGCCGAGGCGTGGTATGACGGACTGCTGTCCGATTCGGAGATCAGCAGTACACCCATTCACGACAAGGAGGAGGGCGTGCCTGCAAATGACTGGTTCACCATCCCCTTAAACATCGATCCAAAACAGTTGTCTTCCTATACCCATGGTTTGGGCATCAGGACCAGCACGTTCTTTGCAGGTGTCTACGGTTATCTGCTCAGCAGGTTTTCCGGGGCGAAGGAGGCGCTGTACACTTCTATCCACAGCGGACGCACAAGCGAGATCAAAGAGACCGTCGGCATGTTTGTTCAGACCCTCCCGGTGCTGGAGCGCTTCGACGGCAAGGACAGCGTAGCCGCACACTTGAAGGACCTGGACGATCAGATCGGCAAAAGCCGTGCCTGCAGTCTGTTCTCCTATCCTGATATCTGCGCAAGGTTTCACACCGTCATTCCCACGCTGTTTGCCTACCAGGGCGAGCTGGTGCCTGAGACGGACTTCCTGGGCGGAAGGCTCGTGTCTGAGCCCATGCAGAGCAACGATCCCAAGGAAGAGGTCGTGGCGGAGGTGTTCAGATCGGAGAGTGGATACAGGCTTCGCATATCCTACCGCACAGATCTTTTTGAACGGGAAAGCATGGAGAACTTCGCCCGGTCATATGAAAAGACGGCCTTGGAATTCATTTGCAGGGAGACCTTTGACAAGGTAGATATCACTTCAGACGAGCAGAGCAAAGCACTTGACGGCTTCCTTGCCAAGCAGGCGCATGCTTCTGAGCCCAACGACATCGTAAGTCTCTTCAGGGCTCAGGAGAAGAAGCGGCCTGAGGCTGTGGCGCTCATCATCGGCGATGTGAAGCGGACATACGGTGAGATCGGGGAAATGTCCGACAGGCTCGCTTTTGCCCTGAAGCAGCGGGGCATCGGAAGGGGCAAAGTCGTCTCCGTGCTGATACATCGAAACGAATACATGGTCACCGCTTCCATGGGAGTGCTGAAATCCGGCGCGGCCTACCAGCCGCTTGACCCGTCCTACCCTCAGGAGCGCCTGCTCTTTATGGTGCAGGACGCAGAAGCGGCACTGGTGATCGCAGACGAGGACCTGACAGGGCTTCTGGACGGCTATGAAGGGGATTTCCTTCTGACGGGAGACATACCCGCCTTGCCTTCGGTGCCTGAAGGTGAGACGCTGCCGCAGCCCGAAGGGCACGATCTGTTCACGTTGCTCTACACCTCGGGTTCCACGGGTGTTCCTAAGGGCGTGATGCTGGAGCACGGCAATCTGGTGAATTTCTGCAAATGGTACTGCACAGAGTATGGAGTTGGTGAGGGCACGGTGCACGCTGCCTACGCAAGCTACGGGTTTGATGCCAACATGATGGATCTCTATCCCGCGCTGACAAGCGGCGGGTGCGTATGCGTGGTTCCCGAGGAGTTGAGGCTTGACCTGCCGTCTCTTGGGCGGTACCTTGGCGAGAACAACGTGAGCGTCGCCTTTATGACAACTCAGGTGGGGAGGCAGTTTGTCACGTCTTCCTACGTGCCGGCATGTCTCAGGGTGCTGCTTGCGGGCGGCGAGAAGCTGGCTCCCATGGATCCGCCGAAGGATATCGACTTCTACAACGTATACGGCCCTACGGAGTGCACTATCCTCACTACCGCAAAGCGGGTGGAGGACAGGTATCTGCGCATTCCCATCGGAACCCCGGTGGCAAACGCTGCCCTGTATGTGGTGGACGAGCAGGGACGCAGAGTGCCGCCGTGTGTGCCCGGCGAACTGTGGATCGCCGGACTCGGTGTGGGCAGGGGCTACTTAAACCGCCCCGAAAAGAGTGCGGAGAGCTTTACACCTAACCCCTTCTGCGACGCGGAGGGGTATGACAGAGTTTATCACACCGGTGATGTGGTGCGTTTCCTGCCTGACGGAGAGCTCGACTTTATCGGCCGCAGCGACGGTCAGGTGAAGATCCGCGGTTTCCGCATAGAGCTGACAGAGGTCGAGGCCGTGATCCGTGAGCATCCTTCGATAGAGGATGTGACCGTGCAGGCCTTCGACAATGAAAGCGGCAGCGGCAAATATATCGCAGCATATATCGTGGTGAAGGCGGGCGCCGCCATCGCCCCCGGAGAGCTTGAGGCTTTTATACGCAAGAGCAAGCCACCTTACATGGTGCCGTCAGTCATCATGGAGCTCGAGGCTATCCCGCTCAACCAGAACCAGAAAGTGGACAAGCGAAAACTGCCCAAGCCCGAGCGCAAACAGGAAGAAGCGGAGGTCAAATCCTCCGGTGAAATGACTTCCCTTGAGAAAGAACTCATGGAGGTCTGCTCAGGTGTGCTTGGAAACAGCGGCTTCGGCGTGACCACGCCGCTCACCGAGGCAGGGCTCACATCCATCTCAGCCATGCAGCTGATGGTCGAGCTTGGGGAGAGATTCGGGTACAGCCCCGATGTGTCGGAACTGCTTCGGGATATACGAGTTCTGGATATCGAGAACACTCTGGTGTCCCGCTGGCGTGAGGGCAGAAAAGAAGAGGCTCCTCAGACTTCCAAAGAGGAGAACGTGCTGTCCGCACCTCTGACGCAGACCCAGCTCGGCATCTATCTCGAGTGCCGCATGGACGAGACCAGCGACAAGTACAACATACCTTTCCTATTGAAGGTTGGGAGAGAAGCCGATGCAGAGCGCCTGGCGGAGGCTATCCACACAGCAGTGGAGGCTCATCCTGCCATGAAGTGCTCCATAGAACCAAACAAAGACTGTGTTGCCGAGATGATCGCACATCCCGACCTTAAGTGGGAGGTCCCCGTGGAGGGATCGACTTTGGACGACGCTGCGCTCGAGGAGGAGCTTGCGGGTGAACAGGTAGTATTCAAGCTGAACCGCGCGCCCCTGTTCCGCTTCAGGATCGTTCGAAACGCCACCTCTGTGTACCTTTCCATGGTGTTCCACCACATCCTGATGGACGGGACCTCTGTGGCAGTGCTGATGGAGGACATCGAGCGGGCTTACCGGGGCGAAGCGCTTGAAAAGGAGACTTATAACTCACTCCTGCTCGGGCTGGATGAGAAGGCGCGTCGTTCCACCGACGCCCTGGCTCAGGCAGCAGCCGTGTACGAGAGAGTTTTAGGCGGTGTGAGCGTCAATTCCCTGCCTGCGCCTGAGGGGGCAATGGGCAGAAACGACGAGGGGAAGGCCGCTACGGCGGAGTGCGCCCTCTTAGGGATCGACCCGAAGAAGGTGGAAGACTTCTGCAAGACCAACAGGCTCACGGAAAATGCCCTGTTTACAGCCGCATTTGCACTGCTGCTCGCAAGGATGA
This sequence comes from Lachnospiraceae bacterium, assembly GCA_017958245.1. The sequence continues at coordinate 5,782 of JAGDDC010000217.1, read as the reverse complement.
GCGGGAGCGATGAAGCGCTGTTTGCCTCGATCTACAACGGCAGGACGCGGACGGAGACCCTGCGCATCATGGGCATGCTCGTAAAGACCTATCCCTTATATGCGAACTGCAGCAAAGAAAGCAGATCCGTCGACTTCATCCTCTCCGTGCAGAAGCAGATACAGGAGCTGACAGCCAATGACCTGTATTCCTTCGCGGAGGTGGTCCGTGATTTCGATGTGAATGCCGACGTGCTGTTCGCTTATCAGGGTGATTCATTCACAGGCTTCACGGTGGCGGGCATGAAGGCGACAGAGATCACAAGGCCTCTCGGAGACGCCAAGGAGCCGCTGAACGTGGACGTGTGGAAGAAGAACGGCGGCTATGTCGCAGGTTTTGAATACAGGACGGATATGTATGCCGAGAGGCAGATGCGGTGGATGGCGGACTCTTACGGGATGATCCTGAAAGGCCTGATGACAGGGGAGACTCTTGGCGGGATATCCCTGCTCTCAGGTGAAGCCGCAGCTTTCTTGAACACCGTCAACGACACGGATGTCACCGTGCCCTTCCGTCCGGCGCATTGCCTGATGGAGGAGACGGCTGCAAAATACCCCGACAGGATGGCTGTTGTCACATCGGGCTGCCGTATGACGTACAGAGAGCTTAACGAGAGCGCCAACCGCGTCGCGCACGCCCTGAAAGACCTTGGGGCGACAGGCCGCATCGTCTCTCTCATGCTGCCCCGCAGCGAGCAGGTGTATATCGTTCGCCAGGGCATCTTGAAGGCAGGCGGCGCTTTCCTGTCCATCGCGCCGGATTACCCCGATGAGCGCGTCCGGGTGATGGCTGAGGACTCAAGTTCCGTTGTTCTCGTGGTAAATGAGGATATCCTGGCTGAGCGCGGAGAATTCCTCGGGACACTTACCTGTTCCGTGGTGACGGTGGAGACCCTGCTTGTCGATGAGAGAACAGAGAATCCCGATTTAGCTGTTGAAAAGGATGACCTTGCTTACTGCATCTTCACCTCCGGTTCTACCGGAAAGCCCAAGGGCGTGATGCTGACGCAGGGGAATCTGGTAAACTTTGTGGACGACAATCCGAAGAATCAGGAGATCCTGGGCTACACAGAGCGCGGTCATGTTTCACTGGCGCTTGCCGCGATCACCTTCGATGTGTCCGTCATGGAAGAGTTCATCCCTCTGTCCCACGGTCTGACTGTATGCATGGCCAACGAGGAGGAGATCCACAACCCCGTCGCGCTGGCGAAACTGATGACGGAAAACAGGGTGGATGTGATGAGCTGCACCCCTTCGTTCCTGTCAAACTGCATAGGGATCGGTGCGATGAAGGAAGCTTTAAAGAACGTGGTTTCCTATGATTTCGGGGCGGAGGCGTTCCCTGCGGCGCTCTATGACAAGATCAGCGCCATCAACCCGGATGCTTACATCATGAACGGATATGGTCCCACCGAGGCAACTATCAGCTGCACCATGGATGTCGTGACCGACCCGGCTTTGATCACCATCGGAATCCCCGCAGCCAACGTGCGCGCCTACATCCTTGATGAGCGGGGCAATGTCCTGCCGCCTCTTATGCCCGGCGAGCTGATCATCGCGGGAGAAGGTGTTGGAAAGGGTTATATCGGAAGACCTGACCTGACAGCGGAGAAGTTCTTTGCGATGGAGGACCGAAGTGCATACCGCACCGGAGACGTCGCGGCATGGACCTCAGACGGAAGGCTGCGTTTCCATGGCAGGGCAGACAACCAGGTGAAGCTGCGCGGACTTCGCGTGGAGCTTGGCGAGATCGAGAGCGCCATCAACAACGTACCCGGTGTGCTGACCAGCATCGTGGTGATGGCAGGCGAAGAAAACAACAGGTTCCTTGCGGGTTACTACACTGCCAACCGCGAGATCCCTGCCGATGAACTGCGAGCTCAGATAGGCAAGACACTGACGGCCTATATGGTCCCCGGTGTTCTCATGCAGCTTGAGGCCATGCCTCTGACTCAGAACGGGAAGATCGACAAGAAGAAGCTGCCGAAGGTGGAGTATACTCCGGAGGCGCGTGAATACGTTGCTCCGGCCAACGCAGTTGAGGAGGATTTCTGCGGATGGTTCGCGCAGGTGCTGAACATGGAAAAGGTCAGCGCCGACGGAAACTTCTTTGAGCTTGGTGGCACATCGCTGTCTGCATCGATCATCGCCGTGGATGCGGCTGAGAAGGGCTATCCCGTCGTTTACGCCGACATCTTCAAGGCGCAGACACCTCGCGCGCTGGCTGCACTTGTCACCGGCGGAGCAGAGACCGGCACGCAGCCTCTGCCCTCCGGGATACGTGATTATGACTATGAAAAGCTGCCCCTCAAGGCCAATTGCGAGACCGGTCTTCGGGATATCCGCCGTGGATCCGCAGGCAATCTGCTGCTCACCGGCGCGACGGGTTTCCTCGGTATACACGTTCTTCGGGAATACCTGAATACCGAGACGGGGACAGTCTACTGTCTGCTGCGCGGAGATCGTCCGGAGGTCCGTTTAAAGTCGCTGTACTTCTACTACTTTGACGAGGCGCTGGATGACATGCTGGAAAACGGCAGGGTGAAGATCGTTCACGGCGATATAACCGACGTCGGTTCACTAAATGACGCCGGGTCGCTGCCCTTCGACACTCTGATCAACTGCGCGGCGCTGGTTAAGCATTTCGTGAAGGATGACAGCCTTGAGCGGATCAACGTGCAGGGCGTACAGAACCTGATCGCTCTGTGCAAGGCCACGGGGAAGCGGCTGATCCAGACCTCCACCGTATCTGTGGCCGGCGAGGGACTTGACGGTCAGCCTCCGAGGGACTGGAAGATCACCGAGAACGCGCTGTACAACGGACAGCTGCTTGACAACGCCTATGCGCTGACGAAGTTCAAGGCGGAAAGGGCTGTTTTGGAGGCGGTGGCAGAAGGCCTGGATGGCAAGATCATGCGCCTTGGCAACCTGATGGGACGACATTCCGACGGCGAATTCCAGGCGAACTTCAAAAGCAATGCCTTCGTAAGGGCACTCGCTAGCTACAAGGCCATCGGTGCCGTACCGTTTTCCGCGATGAACGCGGGCACGGATTTCTCCGAGATAGATATGACCGCGCGGGCTCTCCTGCTCCTCAGCGGTACGGACCGCAGGTTCACGGTTTTTCATCCGGTGAACAACCACATCGTCACCTATGCAGACATCGTGTATTCCATGCGGGAATACGGCTTCAAGATCGACATCGTTGAGGACGAGGAATTCGCGGAGCGTATTGCAGGAAAAGGCGATGCCCTGGGGGCTTTGATCGCATACAACAGCAGGGAAGGCGGCGACCGCCGGTATGTTCTGGATCAGGACTGCACCTTCACCACCGATGCCCTGTACCGTCTCGGGTTCAAATGGCCCGTGTCCGGGGAGAAGTATATAGTGAGCATGGTCAAGGCGCTGGATGAACTGACGATGTTCGGAGACTGAGATGACACGACCTGCAAAGGTACTCCGGGCAAAGGAAAGTATCATTTTGACTTTGGGGCACATAAGTGATAGACTTGTGCGGTGAGAAACTCACAGAAAAATGCATTCAGAGAGATAAGGATATGAAAACAATAGCGGTTTTATTTGGCGGACAGTCATCGGAGCACGAGGTTTCGTGCCACTCGGTGATGAACGTCGCGGGCGCGATAGACACGGACAGATATGAGATCGTGCTCATAGGCATAACAAAGGAAGGAAGATGGCTGTACGTCCCGAGCATCGACATGGTCGGAGACGACAGCTGGAGAGAGAAGGGGACGCCTGCGATCCTCTCGCCCGATGCGACGCAGAAGTGCATCGTGGTGTTCGGAGCCGGAAACCCGGAGTGTGGCGAATGTGCTGCCGATGCAAATGCTACGGGTGACAAGGTCTCGGGAGTACGAAAGATCCCGGTAGATGTCGCATTTCCGGTGTTACACGGCCTCTACGGCGAGGACGGCACGATACAGGGGCTGTTCACGCTCGCGAAGATCCCGTATGTCGGGTGCGGCGTGCTCTCATCCGCGATATCGATGGACAAGTTCTTCACAAAGCTCGTGGTCGACACGACAGGCGCGAGACAGGCGAAGTACGTGCCCGTGTTCAAGCGCGAACTTACAGACATGGACGCCGTCATCGCAAAGATTGAGAAAAGCCTTGACTATCCTGTCTTTGTCAAGCCGTCAAATGCGGGATCCTCGTGTGGTGTGTCCAAGGCTGCCGACCGCGAGGCTTTAAGGAAGGCTCTTTCCTTCGCGGCGGAATACGACTACAAGATACTCGTCGAGGAGACGATCGTCGGGCGCGAGCTCGAATGCGCAGTGTTTGCAGACAGCTCCGAGCCTGTGGCTTCCTGCCCGGGCGAGATACTGGCAGCCGATGAGTTCTACTCCTATGATGCAAAGTACAACAACGCGGAGTCAAAGACCGTGGTCGATCCCAAACTTCCCGAGGGAAAGAAAGAGGAGATCAGGAAGCTCGCGGTGAAGATCTTCCGCGCAGTCGACGGCTTCGGACTTGCAAGGGTAGACTTCTTTATGGAAGAAAAGACCGGCGACATCGTGTTCAACGAGATCAACACACTCCCGGGATTCACGGCGATCAGCATGTATCCGATGCTCTTTGAAGCATCAGGGATGCCCAAGAAAGAGCTCGTCGAGAAGCTGATACAGTCGGCGTACAAACGAGAGCGCTGAGTCTGATACCGATGCGGGACCTACAGGCAAATGCGCAGACGGCGTCCAAAGCTCTACAGCACTGCAGATAGATGCGCACTGACCGGTCAGGGTCTGTTCAGCATAAAAGGCAGATAACAGAGGGAAGGAATAACATGAACACATGCAGTTCTCCGGTAGGAGTTTTTGACTCGGGTATCGGCGGGCTCACGGTCGCAAAAGAGATCATGAGGCAGCTCCCGAACGAGCAGATCATATATTTTGGCGATACGGCGAGAGTCCCCTACGGAAACAAATCAAAGGAGACAGTCACCGAGTACTCGTTGCAGATCGCGGATTTCCTGAGGGCAAAGGGTGTCAAATGCATCCTGATCGCCTGCAACACCGCGAGCGCGGTGGCTCTCGAGACGCTTCAGGAAAAACTTGATATACCCGTGATCGGCGTGGTCGAGCCCGGTGCGAAGGCAGCCACGCAGGCCACGAGGAACAACAGGATCGGTGTGATCGCGACCCGAGGCACCATCGGGAGCGGTATCTACGAGAGGCTCTTAAAGAAGACCAACCCCGAGGTCACGGTCTTTGGAAAAGCCTGCCCGCTGTTCGTGCCTCTTGTCGAGGAGGGCATGACAGATCACCGGATCACCCGCGAGGTCATAGAGCTGTACCTTACGGAGCTCCTTGGCAAGGATATAGACGCACTGGTGCTCGGCTGCACGCATTATCCGCTCATCAGAAAGCAGATCATGGAGTTTGTGGGGCCCGCGGTAACGCTCGTAAACCCCGCATACGAGGCGACCAGAGCGCTCGCACACCTTCTCAAAGAGGAGGGAATGGAGGCACCTGCAAGACCTGAGCAGCCCAAGCACACCTTCTACGTGAGCGATGGCGAGGAGAGGTTCAGGGCATTTGCAAATTCGATCCTCCCCTGCGAGATGATCGAGACGAGAGACGTCATCGCCTTCTTTGACCGCCTGGCCGACGACTGGGACGCGGAGATGATCCGCAATGACGAGATCATCCGGACGATCCTGGACAACGCCTGCGTGACAGAGGGCAGCTCCGCTGCTTCAACATCATACAGATACAGACACCAAG
>JAGDDC010000216.1 GCA_017958245.1 Lachnospiraceae bacterium | reverse complement strand
GTCAGGGCCTTCTTCCCGAAGGAGGGAACGAAGTGCGAGGGGTTCGACGACATAAACGAACCCGGGTGGAAGATGCTCCTTCCGATCACCGTGTTTGCAGTGTGCGTTGTGGCGCTGGGACTCTTCTCGACGCCTCTCATAAATTTCTTTGAAAGTTTTGTAAATGTGTGACTCATGTGAAAGCCGCAGCGAGTCATACTGCCGGAGTTGTCTATGGACGGAAGCTATATCCTGATCGTGCTGGTGCTGTTCCCCATGGTGGGTGCATTTGCCTCATACGCGGTCGGAAGATTCTCCAAAAAAATAAGAAATCATGTACAGGCCTTCGTGACTACGGTCGAGCTGCTCTTTGTCCTGCTCGCCTCCGTTCTGATGCTCTGCGAGGGAAGCTACTCCTTTGAAGTGCCGGGCTTCGCGGGCGTCGGGCTCAAGTTCAGGCTGGACGGTTTTAGAGCCGTGTACGCGTCAGTTGCGTGCTTCATGTGGATGATGACCTCGATCTTCTCGGTGGAGTATTTCAGGCACTACAGGAACCGCAACAGGTATTATTTCTTCATGCTGCTGACGCTCGGCGCGACGATCGGCGTGCTCACCTCGGCGGACCTCTTTACGACGTTCGTCTTCTTTGAGATCATGTCGTTCACGTCCTACACCTGGGTGGCGCACGAGGAGAAAGAAGGCGCGCTCAAGGCGGCGAGGACCTACATGGCGGTGGCTGTCATAGGCGGTCTTGTGATGCTCATGGGCCTGCTCATGCTCCACAAGAGCCTCGGGACCCTCGAGTTTGAGGCGCTCTCGGGCGCTGCGGAGGCCGCGAAGAAAGCTGGCGTCTCCGAAGGCTACATAGCGGTCGCAGGCATACTCGTGCTCTTCGGGTTCGGCGCAAAGGCCGGCATGTTCCCTCTTCACATATGGCTTCCCAAGGCACATCCCGTGGCTCCTGCGCCGGCGAGCGCTCTGCTGTCCGGCATACTTACAAAGACCGGTATCTTCGGGATCCTTGTCATAAGCTGCAACGTGTTCAGGTACAGCGCGGGCTGGGGAAAGCTGATCCTTGCCATAGGCGTGATCACGATGTTCCTCGGCGCTTTGCTCGCCCTGTTCTCGATAGATCTGAAGAGGACGCTCGCATGCTCCTCGATGTCACAGATAGGCTTCATACTCGTCGGTGTCTCGATGCAGTGCCTGCTTGGCGATGAGAACGCCCTTGCGGCGCAGGGCACCGTGCTCCACATGATCAACCACTCGCTCATCAAGCTCGTTCTCTTTATGTGTGCGGGCGTTGTCTTCATGAACCTGCACAAGCTCGACTTAAACGAGATCAGGGGATTCGGACGAAAGAAGCCCTTCCTGCTCGCAGCCTTCCTGACCGGAGCGCTGAGCATCGGCGGTATACCGGGCTTCAGCGGCTATATAAGCAAGACGCTCCTTCACGAGTCGATCGTCGAGTACATAGAGCATCTCGAACACCTCGGGGAGAGCGTGTTCGTGTACAAGACCGCGGAGTGGCTGTTCCTGATCACGGGCGGCATGACCCTCGCCTACATGACCAAGCTCTTCGTCGCTGTCTTTGTGGAGAAGGGCGAGTTTGAGGAGAAGAAGAGCTATATGAGCGGCAAGAGCATGTATGCGCTTGCGACCTCGGCTGTGGTGCTCTTCGTGGTCGGCCTGCTCCCGCACGTCCTCATGGACCGCCTGGGCGCGCTCTCTGCGCCTTTTATGAACGCTGCAGAGCTTGAGGAGAGCGTGGCCTACTTTTCGTTAGGAAACCTCAATGGAGCCGCGATATCCGTCTCTATAGCAGTCTTCCTCTACCTTGTCGTTGTAAGGCGCCTCCTCATGGCAAATGATGCTTCCGGCAGGAGAGTGTACGTAAACCGCTGGCCGAAGCGCATCGACCTGGAGGAGCTGGTCTACGTTCCGTTGATAGAGCGCATACTCCCGCGACTCTTCGGAGGGCTGTTCGGCTTCATCGGAGAGACGCTGCCTAAGGCACTGTGGAAGGGCGTTCTAAAGCTCGCGGACCTTGCAGTTGCCGCGCTTAAATTCCCCGTATATCTCTTTAGGGGCGTGCTCGCTTTTGGCAAATGGACAGGCGCCGCGCTTGACAGGACGCTCGATTCCGTGATACATTTCCTGTCCCGGACGGTCTTTGCTCCATTTGCGAGACAGAGAAAGGCGCTCATATCCGGACAGACCGTGGAAAACTACGAGCGCATTGAGAAAAAGGGCAAGATGGTGACTTCGAGCCTTTCGTTCGGTATGGTTTTTATATGTATAGGGCTTTGCATTACACTCATATACTTATTGGGATTGCTAATTTGAAAAGATTATGCTATAATGACAATAATAGTGAGCAATTCTCAAAAAAAGTCACGTAAAGTGATATTTCAAAAACAATTCATGAATCGGAGACAAGCATGGCAAACGCAATTGACATTAAATACATAAATCCATTTTTACAGGCGACCATCACCATATTTGAGATGCTCGGCATGGGAGGAGCCAAGGTTGGCAAGCCCTCGCTGTCGAAACTCGAATTCCCGGACACGACTTTCCTGATCCAGGTCGGTCTCACGGGTGACATGAAAGGTCAGGCCTTTCTGGCCATGACCGAGGACCGCGCGAAGCAGATCGCGAGCGTCATGATGATGGGCATGCCCGTGGAGACGCTGGATGCGATGGCCTGCTCGGCTCTCGGCGAGCTTGGGAACATGGTGCTCGGCAACACGGCCACCCTCTTCTCGACCATGAACGTGATCGTGGACATCACACCGCCTCTTTCGATGCACGGAAAGAAACTCAAGCTTTCCACCGACAACGCGGTGTTCTGCATACCGATCCTCTTGAACGAACAGAATTATATCACCCTTTATCTTGCAGTCGCAGAGAACAAGGACAAATAAAGACTCGATCACGCGACCGGAGGAAACCCGATGGCAGAAGGTTTAAGAAAGGCGAATAGATTAACAGGCGCATCCGTGCAGTTTGACACGGATGGTCTGCTTGCGCGCTTTACCTGCAAGCCCCCCGAAGATCCGACCACGTTTTATACCGAGGATCTGATCCTCTCGTTCCTAAACTCCGCCGGAGTCATATACGGTATCGACAAGGAAGCTATCTCAAGGCTTGTAGAGACCAATGATTACGGAAGACCGACAAAGGTGGCGTACGGAGTCCCGCCGGTGGATGGTGTGGACGGGTTCTTCACCTACAATTTCAGAACGAAGATAGACAACAAGCCCAAGATACTCGAGGACGGGACCGTCGATTACAGGACGGTCGATCTCTATGAACCCGTCACCGAGGGCGATGTCATAGCGACCTACACCCGCTCGAAGCCTTCGAAGGAAGGTGTGTCAGTCAGGGGAAAGCCTATCAAGGGCAAGCCCGGGAAGGAGCTTCCTCCTCTTAAAGGAACAGGCTTCTCCGTATCCAAGGATTTTCTCACCTACACTGCGGATTACACGGGCAAGATAGAGCTTCAGCAGGACAAGGTCGTGATATCGAAGCTCCTTGAGATAAAAGGAGATGTCACCCTGTCGACCGGAGACGTCAATTTTGACGGCGATGTCGTGATCGCGGGCGGCGTGTTTGAGGGCACCACAGTCAGGGCGTCCGGGAACATAGTCGTAGCGGGCAACGTCGAGAGCTGTTATATCAACGCAGGCGGCAACATCGAGCTAAAGAGCGGCATGCAGGGCGGCGGAAAAGGTACCGTCGAGTGCGGCGGCGACCTGTGGGGAAAGTTCTTTGAGAAGTCGATCTTAAGAGTCCAGGGAAACCTCCACGCAAACTCCGTGATGAACTGCGACACCTACGTCAACAAGAATGTGATAGTGTCCGGAAAGCGCGGCGTCATAGTCGGGGGCAACACTATAGCGATCGGGAACATAGAGGCATCCACCATAGGAAACCTCTCGGAGATAAAGACCGTCGTGTCGGTGGGCGTGACGGACGCGATCCTCCAGGAGATCAACCTCTTAAGGTTTAAGACGATCGACCTGACCAACAACCTGTCAAAGGTCAACAAGATACTCGCGAAGGTCAATTCCATGACGGATGTGACGGACGCTACGAAGTTCGACACCATGAAGGACCAGATCACCATGACCGTCAGATCGCTCGAGGATGAGCTCGAGAAGGTAAACACCGAGCTCGAGCATCATTTGACAGAAGTATCCTCATCGTCTGCCGCGAGGGTCACGATCACAAAGTATCTGTTCAAGGGCGTTCACGTGATCATCAATGGTATGAGGATGGTGGTCGACGACACATATACAAACGTTTATGTCAAGATCAGTGAGGGCGAGATCAAGATCATCAACGAATTCTGACACCGAGCCTTTCGGATCGCTTCCGAAGGGCTCGAGGTGGTCTAGAGAGGGTCATGCCGGTGACGGGGCAGACACGGCATCGGTCCTTGCTGCAGCTCATGCTGCGGCTTTGAGGCTTGTCTGCGGAAAGGTACAGAGAGATGGATACTAGAGAGAGGTATGTTTACTGGCGCGACAGCGAGATCTTTGACGAGAAGACGAGGGCAGAGGTCGCCGCGCTCGAGGGGGACGACAAGGAGATCGAGGACAGGTTCTACAAGGACCTTGAGTTCGGGACCGGAGGCCTGAGGGGCGTGATAGGAGCCGGCACGAACAGGATGAACATCTACACGGTGGGCAGGGCCACTCAGGGCCTTGCGGACTATATCATCAAGAATCACGGCGAGTCAAAGGGCGTTGCGATAGCTTACGATTCAAGGCACATGTCCGTGGAGTTTTCGGAGGCTGCGGCCCTTGTTCTCTGTGCGAACGGGATCAAGGCATACAGGTTCGAGTCGCTTAGGCCCACTCCCGAGCTCTCATTTGCGGTGAGAGAACTCGGTTGTATAGCGGGCATAGTGGTGACTGCAAGCCACAACCCTCCGGAGTACAACGGCTACAAGGTTTACTGGGAGGACGGCGCGCAGGTCACACCGCCGCATGACGTCGGGATCATTTCACAGGTCAACTCCATCACGGACTTTTCGCTCATAAAGACTATGGACAGGAAGGAAGCCGAGAGCAGGGGGCTCTTCGTCACGATAGGCGAGGACATAGACAGCCGCTACATGGCATGCTTAAAGAAGCTCGTTCTCTCGCCCGAGGCGATAGCTGCTGAGGGGAAGAACCTCAAGGCAGTGTACACGCCTCTCCATGGCACGGGCAACATACCCGCGAGGAGAGTGCTGAAAGAGATAGGCTTTGAGCACATAGAGGTCGTACCCGAGCAGGAGAAGCCCGACGGGGACTTCCCGACGGTAGGTTATCCAAACCCCGAGGATCCGAACGTGTACAAGCTCGCTCTTGAGCAGGCAAAGAAGATAGACGCGGACCTCATACTTGCGACCGACCCCGACGCAGACAGACTCGGAGTTTACGCAAAGGACAGCAGAACGGGCGAGTACAAGTCATTTACAGGCAATATGTCGGGCCTCCTTCTGTGTGAGTATCAGCTCGCGAGAAAGAAGGAGAAGGGCCTTCTTCCCGCAAATGCGGCCGTTGTGAAGACGATCGTCTCCACCAACATGACGGATGCCGTCGCTGCGGACTACGGGTGCAAGCTCTTCCAGGTACTGACGGGCTTCAAGTACATAGGTGAGAAGATCAAGGAGTTTGAGCAGACGGGCGAGTACGAGTACGAGTTCGGCTTCGAGGAGAGCTACGGCTGTCTCATAGGCACGCACGCGAGGGACAAGGACGCGATAGTGGCTGTTATGGCTCTGTGCGAGGCTGCCGCTTACTACAAGACAAAGGGCATCACCCTGTGGGACAGGATGATCGAGCTCTACGAGAAGTACGGGTATTTCAAGGAAGGCGCTGTATCGCTGACTTTCAAGGGCATCGAGGGCGCAAACAAGATAAAGTCGATCCTCGAGGGCCTAAGAGGTAGGCAGATAACAACCATCGGAAGCTTTGACGTGAAGACCGTGAGCGACTACTCGACGGGCATCACAACGGACCCGAAGACCGGGAAGACGAGCCCTACGGGACTTCCCAAGTCAAACGTCCTCTACTACGACCTCTCGGACGACGCGTGGTGCTGCGTGAGACCGTCAGGGACAGAGCCCAAGATCAAGTTCTACTTCGGAGTGAAGGGAAAGAGCATGGAGGACGCGGACAGGCTGCTTGAGGAGCTCTCGGACGCCATGATGAAGCTGAAGGACGAGTGAGAAGACCGGACCTGCGCCTCGTGCGACGGGGCGGTCGGTCATTTGCGATAGGAGAAAAGACTTGAAAGAGATTGAGATCGGAAACCTGTTAAACCTTGACGAGACAATAGCGGCGGAGATCTTTAAGGGCTGCTGCTTTCCGTTTGAGGCTTTGCCCAAGATATCGGAGTTCATAATAAAGCTCGGCGAAAGCCTGCCTCCCGACCGCTTCGAGAGAAGAGAGGGCAACATCTGGATCGCAAAGAGCGCGACCGTCGCGGATACGGCTTGCTTAAACGGACCGCTGATCATCGACGAGGGCGCGCAGATCAGACATTGCGCCTTCATACGCGGTTCGGCGATAGTCGGAAGGGACGCGGTAGTGGGCAACTCCACGGAGCTCAAGAACGTGATCCTCTTCAACAGCGTTCAGGTGCCGCACTACAACTATGTGGGCGACTCGATACTGGGTTTCAAGGCGCACATGGGCGCGGGAGCCGTCACGTCGAACGTCAAGCAGGACCGCACGCCGGTCACCGTCAGGGTGTTCAACACGAAGGTCGAGACGGGCCTCAAAAAGATGGGAGCGGTGCTCGGAGACTTTGTCGAGGTGGGGTGCAACGCCGTCCTGAACCCCGGGACCGTG
>JAGDDC010000215.1 GCA_017958245.1 Lachnospiraceae bacterium | reverse complement strand
GCTGGGATTTGGCGGATTGCCCGTATGCATGGCAAAGACGCAGTATTCGCTTACGGATGACCCGGCTGTGCTCGGCGCGCCCGAGGGTTTTGACGTGACCGTGCGCGATGTGAAGGTCTCTGCGGGGGCAGGTTTTGTGGTGGCGCTCACGGGCGACATCATGACCATGCCGGGACTTCCGAAGGTTCCCGCGGCAGAGAACATCGATGTGGATGAGAACGGCGTGATATCAGGGCTGTTTTAGAAAGGTAAAACATATGGATCTGACAGGATTATCGTGCAGGGAGTTTGCCGATGTTCTCGCATCATCGGAACCGACTCCCGGAGGCGGCGGGGCTGCGGCTCTCGTCGGAGCGCTCGGGGCGGCGCTTGCTTTGATGGTCGGAAATCTCACCGTAGGCAAGAAGAAGTACGCCGATGTAGCTGAAGAGATATCGACTCTTATGGAGGAGACGGAGGAACTGAAAAACACCCTCATCGACCAGATAGAGGCCGATGCGGAGGGCTTCCTGCCTCTCGCCATGGCCTACAGGATGTCGAAGGATGACCCCGAGAGGGAGGTCATGCTCGAGGAGGCGTCAAAGGCTGCGTGCACCGTGCCTTTGAAGATACTTGAGCTCGCATGCAAGGTCATAGACTGCACGGCAGTGTTCGCTGCGAAGGGCTCGAAGCTTGCCGTGTCGGATGCGGGATGCGCTGCAGTCATCTGCAGATCGGCGCTCAAGTCCGCGGCGCTCAACGTGTTCATAAACACAAAGGGGCTCAAGGACAGGGTTTTTGCGCAGAGGACCAACGACAGATGCGAGGAGATGATGGAGAAGTATTGCGCCCTCGCAGATGACATATATGAGGACGTGAAAAGGCAGCTGAAGGCTGATTGAGCGGGACGGAGCCCGCTGTGTACGCAGGGGCAGATCTCGTAGCGGGGAAGAAAGGACCGGATCGGTATCATGAACATACTCATGCAGGGCAGAGAAGTCGCGGCTGCCATAAACAAAGACTTAGAAAGCAGGGTCGCAAAGCTAGCAGAGAGCGATGTGTATCCGAAGCTTGCGATCGTGAGATGCGGGGAGGAAGAGTCGGATCTCGCCTACGAGCACAGTGTCTGCACGCGCGCGAAGAAGCTCGGCGTGGCGGTAGAGGTGTTTGAACTGCCGGAGGATGCAGGTTTTGAAGTTGTCTCAGGCATCATAGACATGGTGAACGCAGACAGGGACATACACGGCGTGCTGCTGTTTCGGCCGTTGCCGGAGCATTTGCGGGAGAGAGGCGATGAGCTTGTAAACAGAGTGGAACCCGCAAAGGACATCGACGGGATGACCGATGCAAGCCTCTCGGCTGTTTTTGAAGGCAAGAATTCGGGTTTCGCGCCGTGCACAGCGCAGGCATGCATAGAGATACTCGATCATTACGGGATCGAGACAGAGGGGAAGAACGTGTGCGTGATAGGAAGGTCGCTTGTGATCGGAAGACCGGTTTCGATGATGCTTCTTTCGCGCAACGCGACAGTCACGATCTGTCACACGAAGACGGAGGACCTTGCCTCGATCACGAGAAAGAGCGACATCATCATAACCGCTGCGGGGGCTGCAGGCTCGCTTACGGCGGATCACGTTGGTCCCGGGCAGACGGTGATCGACGTCTCCATGAACTATGACGAGTCCGCAAATGACGGACAGGGCGGGTTCGTTGGCGACGCCCTCTTTGATGAGGTTTCCGCAAAGGTGGATGCGATAACTCCCGTTCCGGGCGGAGTCGGTACAGTGACCACGTCAGTCCTCATGAAGCACGTTGTGGAAGCGGCGGAGAGGGCACTTGACTGACAGATCGGACAAAAAATCTCAGGAACGATCGATCATGCTTTACTTCAGTTTGTTATAGTGTTAAAATATCACATAACGAATATTTTTCTTCTTTAAAGATCGAAAGGGGATTTACAAAATGAACAAAAAGCTTCACACCGATTCTGTGGATTTCCTGTTTGACGCGGTTTTGAGTCTCAAGGACAAGGACGAGTGCTACACCTTCTTTGAGGATGTATGTACGATCAACGAGCTTCTTTCACTGGCGCAGAGGTTTGAGGTGGCTGCCATGCTGAGGGCAAAGAAGACTTATCTTGAGATTGCGGAGAAGACAGGGGCGTCGACTGCGACGATCAGCAGGGTCAACAGATCCTTAAACTACGGCAACGACGGCTATGACATGGTTTTTGACAGGATAAAGCTTCCGGCTTCATTTGAGAAGATGATCGGGGAGGAGAAGCCTAAGGAAGAGCAATAAACGTAGAAGAACAATAAACGTAAAAGAAAAGGGGCCGGTGAATAAACCGGCCCCTTGCCACGTTCAGTCAGGCATGATGATCGCTGCGATGATGTAAGCGATGATCCCCGAACCGCCCAGGCAGCAGAAGAGTACGAGAAGCAGTCTTATGACCGTGGGGTCGCTGTTAAAGTACTCTGCGATGCCTCCGCACACTCCGCATATCTTGCGGTCTGTCTGTGACTTTCTGAGTTTCTTCTTTTCTTCTTCAACCATGATGTTTCTCCTTTTTTCTATGACCGTCGTTTTCGTCTTCGTTGACTAGATGATAAACCCGTTTCCCTGAAAGGTCAACCGACTTAATCTCTTTCTAATACATGTCTAATTTAACCGGTAGGATATATCTTGTCCGACCGTGTCATTTCGTAGAGATGAGTTTATTCAACTTCCCAATGATGCTTGCTTAATGATTTATGTTATGTTACAATAAAATTTGGAGATTTTTTTCCGAGACTTCTGAAAATCATACAGTGACTGCCTTGGGGCAGCAGGACTAAGCTGTGTGCTTTTTAGTTGTTTCGGGATCTCCAAAAAAACAAATTCACAGGAGGTACATCATGTACAAAAGTTTTTCAATGGAGATCGGCGGCAAAACTCTGACCGTCGACATAGGAAGAGTGGCTGCACAGGCAAATGGCGCCGCTTTCATGCACTACGGCGACACGACGGTCCTCTCGACGGCAACAGCGTCGGAGAAGCCCAGAGACGGTATCGACTTCTTCCCCTTGAGCGTTGAGTTCGAGGAGAAGCTCTACTCGGTAGGCAAGATCCCCGGCGGCTTCAACAAGAGAGAAGGCAAGGCTTCCGAGAACGCGATCCTCACATCCCGCGTCATCGACAGGCCCATGCGTCCTCTTTTTCCCAAGGATTACCGCAACGACGTGACTTTGAACAATATGGTCATGAGCGTTGACCCTGAGTGCAGGCCCGAGCTCGTCGGAATGCTCGGATCGGCGATCGCCACCTGCATCTCGGATATCCCTTT
>JAGDDC010000214.1 GCA_017958245.1 Lachnospiraceae bacterium | reverse complement strand
TACCGCTATCACAGCACCGGATCCGATAGCAAACTTCTTGAAGTTCTTCGTGAAGGGGATGGACTTTCTCTCCTTCTTGGTGCCGTAGAGCTTCTCGGATGTCGCTCCGAGGTTGTACAAACCAAGCAGTATGAACTTTGTAACAAAGAGCGCGGTGATCATCGAGAGAACGATACCGATGGCAAGCGTCTGTGCGAAGCCCTTTACAGTACCTACACCGAGGATGTAGAGAACTGCTGCCGCGATAAGTGTTGTCACGTTTCCGTCGATGATAGCGGAGAGCGCCTTGCTGAATCCCGCTTTGATACTGGATCTCACGGTCTTGCCTGTCGCGATCTCCTCCTGGATCCTGGTGAAGATGATGACGTTCGCGTCGACCGCCATACCTATCGACAGGATGATACCCGCTATACCGGAGAGCGTCAGAGTTACGTTGAAGACGCTCAGGAAAATGATCATCATAGCCGTGTAGAACACGAGCGCGATGCTCGCTGCGAGGCCGGGCACGCGGTACCAGCAGATCATGAAGATCATGACGAGGATGAGACCGATCATACCCGCGAGAAGACTCGAGCTGATCGCATCCGAACCGAGTCTTGCGCCTACTACGTTGTATTTGAGAACTTCGAGCTCGAGAGGAAGGGCACCGATCCTTATGATGGAAGCAAGTGTCTTTGACTCATCGAAGTTAGCCTGTCCCGTGATGGAAGCTACACCGCCGTCGATCACGCTCTGCACGCCGGGTGCCGAGATGACCTCGTTGTCGTACACGATGGCGATGGTGTTCCTGATATCACCGCTTCCCGAGTAGCTTACTGCGTATCTTGTTGCGTCCGCGAAGCTCTGGGTGCCGTTGCTGTTGAGTGAGAGCTCGACAAGGTACTCGGTTCCGAGCGCGGTGTTCTGGTTCGTGGGCTGTGCATTTGCGATGCAGGAGCCGTCGATCACGACATCGCCGTCCGCAAGGATCTCATCCATGGACCTTGTGAGTCTGTACTTCGGCTCGCCTGTCTCGGCGTCCGTGTATCTCTCTATGTTTGCAACGCCGTCAGGTCCCTGTCCGTAAACAAAATAAAGCTTGCCGGCTGCACCGAGCTGCTCGAGCACGGCGTCCGCATCCTTTACGTCAGGTATGTCGACGGTGATCCTTCTTTCTCCTTCGAGATAGACCGCAGACTCAGTGCTGAGGCTGTCAGCACGCAGCTGCATCTTATACTGTGTATCCGATATCTCGCTTGAATCGGGATCTTCCTTCACTGTCTGGTAGGTGATGCTCACGCCTCCCGCCAGATCGAGCCCGAGCTTGATGTCATGGATACTTCCGCTCTGCGATGAGCCAAATCCCGCTACCGCCACGAACACTGAGAGCGCGATAACTACAACTGCCGCGAGGATCTGACCTATTCCCTTTCCTTTCATGTTTCTTATACCTCTTTCTTAATACTTATCGTTTGCATACCGCTTTTACGGCACAATCGAATATACTATATCATAATGTTCCCGATAAGGAAAGGATTTTTTTTAATAAAGATTTTAGTTATTTTTATCGCTATTGTATTGATTGGATGGTCGTAGTGTTATATAATACCACATGTGGTTTTCAAAACCACATCCATGTTCCGTGTCGCAAATGAGGGAGGATCATGCGCTTTGCTGAAGTCCGAGCGACGCGGGTATGAATCTTTTTACTTCGGAGGATACAAAAGCTGATATGGAAAGAGACTATATCATAAGCACCGATTCGACGGCGGATCTGCCCGAGGAGTACATAAGAGAACAGGGCATCAACATCATTCCGCTGTATTACATCATAGGTGGAGAGACTTACGGCGACGACAAGGACATGCCTCTGTCGCAGTTCTACGGGAAGATGCGCGAAGGGGAGCGCACCTCGACGAACGCCTCGAACCCTCTGGTGCTGAGGGAATCATTTGAAAAGATACTGGCACAGGGCAAAGACATCCTTCACATAAGCTTCTCATCGGGCATCAGCTGCTCGCACAACAACGCAGCTGCCGTTGCGAGAGAGCTTCTGGAAGAGCACAAGGGTGTGAAGATCGAGGTGATCGATTCACTTGCGGCTTGTATGGGCCAGGGTTTGATAGTTTGGCACGCATGCAGGCTGAAGAGCGAAGGCAAGAGCCTCGAGGAAGTCGCAGCGTGGGTGCGCGAGAACGTCCTTCACACCTGCCATCAGTTCACGGTTGACAGCCTTGTGTATCTTCAGAGAGGCGGCAGGATCTCGAAGACCGTCATGGTCCTCGGCGGCCTGATCAACGTGAAGCCCGTGCTCCATGTCGATAACGAGGGACATCTCACATCCATGAGCAACGTGAGAGGCAGAAAGAAGTCTCTGATCGGTCTCGTAGACAACATGGAGAAGCAGCTCGGAAGCTACCGCGACAAAAACCCGATCATCATGATCGCGCACGGCGACTGCCTCGCGGACGCGCAGTTCGTGGGCGACCTCGTAAAGGAGCGCTTCGGCTACACCAACATCATGTACAACTACATTTCTCCTACGATCGGCGCGCATTCCGGTCCCGGAACCATCGCGCTGTTCCACCTGGGAGAACACAGATAGAACGTCCCCCAGGATCGCTTTCGTCCCCCAGGCTCGCTTATCTCTTTTTGTACAGCACCAGCTCAGGGTCAGCGCCCTCGCACCCATAGGTGCAGATTAGGATGAAATCCATGTTTGCGAGCACACCGAAACATCTGTCGCCGCCAAGCTCGGATTCGAGCTGATTGCCCAGATACGTGGTGCCGTCATTCAGGAACTTGACCTTTGCGCCGCTCGGGAGAGGGTAGGCAAGGTTGACGTAGCTGCCGACGAGGGCATTGAGCTTGTCGAGCTTGGGAATGCCTTCGATATGCAGGTCGTTGATCTCACTGATCAGCTTCTGCTTAAATTCCTCGAACTCGCCGTTGTCGCCAAGTTCTTCGTAACGCTTCCAGTAATCGAGAGTGGGCAGCACCTGACGCATGTAGGCGCGGGCCTGGTCCTCGGTGAAATTCTCGTTTACCATGTGACCGACGCAGACGTCGATCAGGCTGTCCATGTCATGGTAGGTGTAGGTCCCGTCGGCATAGCACCATTTGCAGTAGTGCTCGTTGGGTGTACCGTCCGCATCATTGCCTATGACAGAGTCATCCATCGGCATGCCGCAGCATTGGCAAATGAGCTGCTGGGGCGAGCCGAGCAGAGTGTTGATCGATACTTTGAACAGCTTGGATAAGAGCTTGAGTGTTTCGGTGTTGGGCACGGTATCACCGTTTTCCCAGCGGGATACCGCCTGACGTGTCACGAATAACTTCTCGGCCAGATCGTCCTGTGAGAGACCGTGTTTGGTTCTGAGATCGTATAATACTTCCTGTGTACTCATGTGAATCCTCCTGTGATGCGCAGATCCGGGACTATGCCCGGCCGCTCGCTTTGTTTGAGATGATTCTAACGCAGCGTGGGAACAGATTCAAGCAACCAGCTGTTGCCTCTCCTTAATTGTTTTGCTATTTCTGATCGTTCCTGCTTCAAGATTGATTCCTCCTGCCGGACATCAATCTAAATGAGGTCAGACCCGGTTATTTGCCCCCGTCCCACGCTTTACACCCTTTTCTTCTACCTCGTCCAGGATTTTACACATGGTCTTTTTCTCCCTTCCTTCTTTCTCCGCCAGCTCCGGCGCTTCTTCAAACCTATTGTCATTCGTGAGGGCCGATAGAAGCTTACCTCTCATCTTTCACAAAATGCTTTACCTCGCCTTCCGGATGTAGCAGCTCGGTTCGAAAGAACTCGGGATAATACTGTATCGGATCATTATCCTCTATCCACCGCAGGAATTCCTCATGGATAAAGCCCAGTCGATCGACCTCCATTTTATCGCCTGTTTCTTCAAACACTTCCCGTACGACTGCTTCTTCGGAAGTCTCACCAAACTTGATGCGTCCGCCGACGGAATAAAGATACTCCACCCGATCATTACCCACCATCAGTATTTTCCCGTTCTTCAGAATAATTGCTCCAACACGAAGATTGATCAGGCCATCGTCGCAAGGAACTGTCATGTCATTACCTGCCATTAGTATTACCTCTTCTATTCCCATTTTTTCCACACATCCGGCTGATACCCGAGGGTGGACTGCTTTCCGTTTCTGACAACCGGCGTCTTGATCACCTGAGGATTCTCCAGGATCTTTTCCAGCTTATCCTCTTCTACGGTATACCGGATCAGGGCGTGCGTATCCTGAT
>JAGDDC010000213.1 GCA_017958245.1 Lachnospiraceae bacterium | reverse complement strand
TTGAGAGCATCCCGAAGGTGCTCAGACTGGCTGCGGATCACGAGGACGTGAACGCCGCTGTGGGAGGTCATCCCGACAACGTCGGCGAGCTCGACGAGGAATCATTTGCAAAGTTACGGACAGCGGCGCAACAGGGCATATACGAAGGCGGGTCGCAAGAAGGCAGCGAAGACGCAGGGGCAGCAGAGCAGGAAGCCTGCGGGGGCGGACCTTCCACAGTCGTCTGCGACCGCGCGAAAGTCGTCGCTATCGGGGAGATAGGGCTTGATCATCACTGGATGGTTGCCCCCCGCGAAGTCCAGAAACAGTGGTTCGTGCGGCAGGCGGAGCTTGCCATGGAACTTGGACTTCCGGTCATAATCCACAGCAGGGACGCTGCGGAGGACACCATGGAGACAGTGAGAAGCCTTGCAAAGACAGGGGACTTCAGGGCAGTGATGCACTGTTACTCCTACAGCCCCGAGCAGGCGAGGGAGTACCTTGATATGGGCCTCTATCTCGGGATCGGCGGCGTCGTGACCTTCAAGAACGCGAGAAAGCTCGTTGAGACCGTGAAGCTGGCACCGCTTGAGAGGCTTCTTACGGAGACGGACTGCCCGTATCTGGCGCCCGAACCTTTCAGGGGCAAGCGCAATTCCTCGCTGTATCTGCCTTACGTGGTCGAGAAGATCGCGCAGATAAAGGGCATAGACAGGGAGGAGGTCGAGCGGGTGTTGTATGAAAACGCTTTGAGGTTCTTTTTTCCGGAAAAAGATCGATGAATTTTGCACCGACGGATGACACAGGTCTTTGTTTTGGTTTATAATAGCAAGAAGAAAGAGCGTCAGCACAGAGCATTTCCTATCCGGCGCAGCGTGGCACCGGCTGATGCTCAAAAGGGCAGGGGTGGGACATGATAGATATCAAGCTTTACAGGAAGAGATTCATACCGGATGAGACAAATTATCTCAAGGACGATGTTGTTCTGTTCCGCTCGGACGAGCTGCTCGTGACATCCTGGACCACGATCAAGCCGAGAAAAGACATCGCAGCGGGGCGTTCAGCCTACTTCCTCAAGGAAGGCTTCAAGATAAGCAGGATCATAGACAACGATTCGAAGTTCGTATACTGGTACTGCGATATCGTAGACGTCAAGCATGAGGAGGGGAGTGACACCTACGTCATCGAGGACCTGCTGCTCGACGTTGTGATCAGAAAGGACGGCTCCGTTCGCGTGATGGACGCGGGCGAGCTGGCTGAAGCATTTGAAAAAGGACTCATAACAAAAGACCAGCTCACGGATGCGCTCCGCAAGCTGGACAAGCTTCTGGGTATCATATACGGCGGCACGATATCCGCCTACACGAGCAAATTGGAGAAGTATAAATAGACGCTCCCTTATTGACTTGCTACGATCATCAATGAATGCTCCCTTATTGACTTGCTACGCTCATCAATTAGTATCGCAAGCATAAGCCGTTTCGGCTTATGCTTGTTCGATCTGTGCTATGCGTCTTGCGTGCTTTTCCTCGCCGGAGAAATCGGTCGCGAGGAAGGTGTCAACGATCTTTAAGGCGAGTCCTTCGCCTATGACGCGCGCTCCCATGGCGAGGATGTTTGCGTCGTTGTGGAGCCTGGTTGCCTCGGCGCTGAAACAGTCGCTGCAGAGCGCCGCGCGGATCCCCTTGTATTTGTTGGCCGCGATCGAGATCCCTATGCCGGTCCCGCAGATAAGGATTCCCTTCTCTGC
>JAGDDC010000212.1 GCA_017958245.1 Lachnospiraceae bacterium | reverse complement strand
TGCTTTCCCGTCTCATCCTTAAGTCTTTTTATATAGACTTCGTCCTCCGCTCCGTGGAGCTGTGCCACGTCTATCACGCCGCGGTCCAGAAGGTCTTTTACGACACTTATGTCCTCGTCTACAAAGACGCCCACGGCCATGATGTCCTCTCTCAGGAGGCTTTTCAGTCCTTCCGCCACCTCAGGGCTCACATATCTCCTGCTCTTTTTTGCAAATACAAAGCCTATGAATTCGGGCCCTATGCTGTTCGCCGCCGCAATATCCGCAGCCCTTCCAAGCCCGCAGAGTTTGATCTTTGTCATATGTCATGCCTTTCTCAGCTCGTCAAGCTTCGCCTTCTTGTCGGGTGCCTTCATCAGGGCTTCGCCTATGAGCACCGCATTTGCGCCGATCCTGCGAAGACCTTCGATGTCACGCGGACCGCTCACGCCGCTCTCCGATACGAAGATGATGTCCTTCGGGACGAGATCGCGCAGCTTCCTGCTGTTTTCTATGTCTACCGAGAAGTCCTTTAAGTTGCGGTTGTTGACGCCCACGATCCTCGCGCCCGCCTCCACGGCGCTCTCTGTCTCGCGCTCATCGTGCGCCTCGACCAGCGCCGAGAGCCCGAGTTCGTCGCAGATACTTATATACTCCCTGATCCGGGACTTTTCGAGTATCGAGCAGATCAGAAGCACTGCGGATGCCCCGAGGAGCTTTGCCTCGTAGATCATGTATTCGTCGACCGTGAAGTCCTTGCGTATGCAGGGGATCGAAACGGCCTCTGCTATCTCTTTCAGGTACCCGTCCGAGCCGAGGAACCATTTGGGCTCAGTGAGCACCGAGATGCAGTCCGCACCTGCTGCCTCGTAGTCGCGTGCGATCTGCAGGTAAGGGAAATCAGGCGCTATCAATCCCTTTGAGGGCGAGGCCTTCTTGCATTCACAGATAAATGCGATATCCGGGCCCTTTAGGGCTTCCTCAAAGGGAAATGGCGTGTGGGACAGACTCCCCCGTGCCAGTGCTCTCACCTCTTTAAGCGGTCTCGCTCTCTTTGCCGCTTCCACGCGCTCTCTCGCATGATCTGCGAGCTTATTCAATATGTTTTCACTCATCGCTGCGCCTTTCTTCTATGTGACGGATCTGTCACGCCCTGTTGCTTACTTCTATAAACTTCTCAAGCGTCCTCGTCGCTTCGCCCGAGTCTATGATCCGCTCCGCGAGCCTTACGCCGTCCCCAAAGCTCTCAGCCTTGCCGCCTATATAGAGGGCTGCGCCGGCGTTTAAAAGAACCGCATTTCTCTTGTGGCCCTTCTTTCCCGCAAGGATGTCGCGCGTGATCTGCGCGTTCTCCTCGGGTGTGCCGCCTTTTAAGTCTTCCTTCGTGCAGTATTCGAAGCCGAAGTCTTTGGGCGTGATCACCGAGGTCTTGTACCATCCGTCCTTTATCTCGCAAATGGTCGTCGGCGCGGAGAGAGAGATCTCGTCAAGCTTGTCGCGGCCGTAGACCACCATGCCTCGCTTCACACCGAGGCTTATGAGAACCTGTGCGAGCGGTGCGACGAGGTATTCGTCATACACTCCGAGCAGCTGCATCGAGGGGCTCGCAGGGTTCGTCAGAGGACCAAGGATGTTGAAGACCGTGCGGACTCCGAGCTCCTTGCGGATCGCTCCGACGTACTTCATCGAGGTGTGATACTTCTGTGCGAAGAAGAAGCACATGCCGACCTCTTTTAAGAGCTCTATGCATTTCTCGGGAGACTGGTCGATGTTGACTCCGAGCGCCTCGAGACAGTCAGCAGTCCCGCTCTGTGATGAAGCGGCTCTGTTGCCGTGCTTTGCGACCTTGATACCGCCTGCTGCAGCCACGAGTGCCGATGTCGTCGATATGTTGAAGCTGTGCGCCCCGTCGCCGCCCGTTCCGACGATCTCAAGCACATCCATGCCCGTATCGACGCGGGTTGCATGGTCTCTCAGTGCTGCGGCGCAGCCCGCTATCTCGTCGGTCGTCTCCGCCCTCGCGCTCTTTGTAGAGAGCGCCGCGAGAAATGCCGCGTTCTGAGTGGGAGTCGTCTCCCCGCTCATGATCTCGTTCATGACTGCATATGCCTCCTCGTAGGTGAGGTCCTCCTTGTTTACTATCTTTACGATCGCTTCTTTTATCATGGTATTCTCCTTTCCACAGTCTAAGCTCTTGATGTAACAACCAGGATCTTCTTGTTTGGCCCGGTGTTTTTGGCCTCTCTCACTCGGGCCGGCCACCGTTTTTTATAAAGTTTTCGAGGATCTTCCGCCCCTCCGGCGTCAGGATCGATTCAGGGTGGAACTGAACGCCGTAAATGGGGTATTGTCTGTGCTCCACCGCCATCACTTCACCATCCTCCGTCATCGCCGTCACTTTAAGGCAATCGGGGATCGTCGCGGGATCCGCCGCCAGGGAATGGTACCTCGCAACCTCCATGGTCTCCGGACATCCGCGGAACATCACGCTTCCCCTGTCCGGCTTTATGATCGACTGCTTGCCGTGCATGAGACGCTTCGCGTAGGTCACGGTCGCGCCAAATGCCATACATATGGCCTGGTGACCGAGACACACTCCGAGCACGGGGATCTTCATTCCGAGCCTGCCTGCGGCGTCCAAAGTGACTCCCGCATCCTCAGGCCTCCCGGGCCCCGGCGAGATGATCACCCTGTAGGGGCCCAGCTTCTCGATCTCCTCCACCGTCATCTCGTCGTTTCTGATCACCCTGATGTCCGGATATATCTCACCGACCATCTGATAGAGGTTGTATGAGAAACTGTCATAGTTGTCTATCAGCAGGATCATTTTTTCGCCTCCTTCTCAGTCCTGTTCTCCCAGTCTCCACTGCTTTGCAGCCCGGGCGCTTTCTGTATCTTAAGTCGTGCCTGTCGTCTACTATCCTATCTCGCCCGCCATCTCAAGCGCCTTGAGTGAAGCACCCGCCTTGTTCAAGCACTCCTCGTACTCCTTCTCCGGCACTGAGTCTGCCACGATCCCCGCGCCGCTCCTCACAAAGACGCGGCCGTTTTTCTTGTACACCAGGCGGATCGCGATGCAGGTGTCCATGTTCCCGGTGAAATCTATGTATCCGATCGCCCCGCCGTAGATCCCTCGCTTGTTGTTCTCAAGCTCGCCTATCAGCTGACAGGCCCTGATCTTCGGCGCTCCGGACAGCGTTCCCGCGGGAAGCACCGCCTCTATGGCAGACAGCGCATCGCAGTCGTCTCTTATCTGCCCGCGCACGGTCGACCCTATGTGCATCACGTGCGAGAAACGCACGCCAGATCGGAGCTTTTCGACCTTCACCGTCCCAAACCTGCTGATACGTCCGAGATCGTTCCTTCCGAGATCCACCAGCATGTTGTGCTCCGCAAGCTCCTTCTCGTCCGCGAGGAGCTCCGCTTCAAGTGCGAGATCTTCCTCTTCGCTCTTTCCCCTCGGCCTTGTGCCTGCGAGCGGGAAGGTGTGCAGCACTCCGTCTTCGAGCTTCACAAGTGTCTCCGGCGATGCCCCTGCTACCTCCACGTCCGTCCCGCAGAAGTAGAACATGTAGGGCGAAGGATTGATGGTGCGAAGCACCCTGTAGGTGTCGAGCAGGCTCCCTTCGTAAGGCGCCGACAGTCTGTTTGAAAGTACGATCTGGAAGATATCTCCCTCGCGTATGTAGCCCTTTGCCTTCTCTACCATGTCGCAGAACTCATCGCGGTCAAAGAGCGGGGTGACAGGTCCCAGAAGCTTCCCGCCGTTATCGGTCCTCTTG
>JAGDDC010000211.1 GCA_017958245.1 Lachnospiraceae bacterium | reverse complement strand
CCTCTGTGAGACAAGTCGGAAAAAAGGATCCCGATACTGTAGGTCCTGTTCGTCTTCAAAGCGCGGGCCGCGGTGTTCGCAGTATATCCCAGCTCTTTGGCTGCCTGCCTTACGCGGGCAGCGGTTTGTTCGTTGACGTCGCTGTGTCCGTTGAGTGCTTTGCTGACGGTGGCGCGGGACACGCCGCATTTACGGGATATGTCTGTGATCGTGACCATTCTGCGCCTTCCTTTCCGTCTTCTTTATTCAAGTAAAGCTGTAAAGCTTTGAAATCGATTCAGCCATTTTTATCCTAATTTTGTCCAAAAACCCTAAAATCAATACTTAATCGATTTCGATGTTTGTATTATACATCGTCCTATCGCTCTCGTCAACCCCTATTTTTTTTGCAATGTTTTTAAGAAATGTGAATATTGCTCTTTACAAATGTGCAAATTTACTATATGTTATATTTGTATCTAAATCGTTTTCATTGTTGAATATGTTCATTTAGAAAAGAGGTCTCTTATGCGATATGGCTATTTTGACGACAATGCGCGCGAATACGTGATCACCCGCCCCGACACGCCTCAGCCCTGGATCAATTACCTCGGCAGCGAGGGGTTTTTCTCTTTGATCTCCAACACCTGCGGCGGCTATACATTTTACCGCGACGCAAAGCTGCGACGCATCACGCGTTTTCGCTACAACAACGTACCCCACGACGACGGCGGACGTTGTTTCTATATCTGTGACGGCGATACAGTGTGGAGTCCGGCTTTCCTGCCTGCAAAGACGCCCTTGGACAGCTACCGTTGCCGCCACGGGCTCGGATATTCCGTGTTTGAAGGATCAAAGCAGGGAGTAGATGCTTCACTAACTGTCATGGTGCCCATCGGCAAGCCGATGGAGCTTCAGAAGCTCACGCTGACAAACAATTCTAAAGAAGAAAAACATCTGACGGTATACGGCGCAGTTGAATGGTGCCTCTGGAACGCTGTGGATGACGCCACGAACTTCCAGCGCAACTGGAATATCGGCGAGGTCGAGATCGAAGGAAGCACCGTCTATCACAAGACCGAATACAGAGAGCGCAGGGATCACTACGCTTTCTATTCCGTAAATGCGAAGACCTGCGGTTACGACACCGATAGAGACACCTTCCTTGGAAGGTTCCGCGGCTGGAGCGACCCCGCGGCTGTCGGCGAACGCACTTCCTATAACAGTGTCGCATCGGGATGGGCACCGATCGCAGCCCTGCGCATGGACCTTGTTCTGAAACCCGGCGGATCCGAGACGTTCCTGTTCCGCCTTGGTTATGTTGAGAACCCTCAGGATGAGAAGTTCACCTCACCCGGTGTCATCAACAAAACAAAAGCTCATGCAATGCTTGAAGCTTTTAACACTGTCGAACAATTTGACAGGGCCTTTGACGAGCTTAGGGAATACTGGACCGGACTCCTCGGCAGGTTCACGGTGAAGAGCGGCGAAGAAAAGCTTGATCGTATGGTAAACATATGGAACCAGTATCAGTGCATGGTGACCTTCAACATGAGCCGAAGCGCTTCTTACTATGAGAGCGGCATGGGACGAGGCATGGGATTCCGCGACAGCTGTCAGGATCTCCTCGGATTCGTCCACCTGATCCCTGACCGCGCCAGAGAGCGCATCATCGACATAGCTTCCATCCAGTTCCCCGACGGAAGCACTTATCATCAGTATCAGCCCCTTGACAAGCGGGGCAACGCCGACGTGGGCTCGGGCTTCAACGACGATCCCCTGTGGCTTGTGGCGTGCACATGCGCCTATATCCGTGAGACCGGCGACTTCTCGATCCTTGACGTGCCTACTCCCTTCAACAACGAGGAAGGCACAGAAGTGCCTCTTT
Source organism: Lachnospiraceae bacterium (assembly GCA_017958245.1). Next base: position 3,734 of record JAGDDC010000211.1, on the reverse strand, counting down.
TGGAGCATTTGCGTCGAAGCGTAGGTTATACCATGAACAATCGCGGTCCGCACGGACTGCCCCTCATCGGAAGGGCGGACTGGAACGACTGCTTGAACCTGAACTGCTTCAGCCATACCCCCGGCGAGAGCTTCCAGACCTGCTCCAACTTTGAGAGCGGCAAGGCAGAGAGCGTGTTCATCGCGGGCATGTTCGTAAAATACGGAAGGGAATATGCGGAGCTGATCAAACGTCTGGGTCTTTCGGACGAGGCAAATGCAGTCCTCTCCGCCGTGGACGAGATTGAAACCGCTGCAAAGACCGCAGGTTGGGACGGCGAATGGTTCCGCCGCGCCTATGACGCATTTGAGCGTCCCATCGGAAGCCATGAAAACGACGAAGGTCAGATCTTCATAGAGCCGCAGGGCTTCTGCGTAATGGCAGGCATCGGCGGCAAAGAATTCGGTGAGAAAGCGCTTGCATCAGCCTTAAAGCACCTGGGCAACGAGTTCGGATTGGAAGTATTGCACCCCTGCTATACGACCTACCGGGATTATCTCGGCGAGATCTCCTCATATCCTCCGGGATACAAGGAGAACGGTTCCGTGTTCTGCCACAACAACCCCTGGGTCACACTGGCTTTCTGTACGGTGGGCGACGGCAACAGCGCATTTGACCTGTATACGAGAAACGCGCCTGCCTATATTGAGGACAAGAGTGAGATCCACAAGACCGAGCCTTACTGCTACAGCCAGACCATCGCAGGCCGCGACGCCAAAAACTACGGCGAGGCGAAGAACTCCTGGCTCACAGGTACCGCAGCTTGGTCGTTCGTCGCTGTCAGTCAGGGTATTCTGGGCATTTGTCCCGACTACGATGGACTCCGGATCCATCCCTGCCTGCCCGACACCATGGACGGCTTCACTACATGCCGCACCTTCCGCGGCGCGCGCTATGAGATCACCGTCCGCCGCGGCGAAGAAAAGGGACTCACTGTAGACGGCAAGCCCGTCTCCGGAGACCTGATCCCTCTGTGCAACGGTCCGGTCTGCGCTGTCACGCTCACCATCTAGTGTCTAAACTTACTGTAATTTACAATTTTGTATTGACTACACGTAGTGCTGCATGTATAATCTCATTGTAGATAATTTCTTATCAATTAAATCAAGGAGGAAAAGACATGTTGAAAAAGGTTACCGTTGCAGGCGGTGGTGTCCTCGGTACACAGATCGGTCTTATGTGTGCCTACACCGGACATGATGTTACTTTCTGGCTCAGAAGTGAAGGTTCCATAGAGAGGACCAAACCTAAGATCAAGCGCTACAGCGATCTGATGCTCGCCGATCTCGAGGGAGCAAAGAAGCTTATAGGAAACCCTATGGGCAAGATGCTCTATCCTCGCGGAATGATCAAAACATGGGATGGCATCACTGCAGAGAAGATCGATGAGCTGCTTGCAGAAGGCAGGAAAAACCTCGAAGAGAACGTTCATATCGAGATCGATATGGCGAAGGCTGTTGCGGATGCAGACATCGTGATCGAGTCGATGTCCGAGGATCCCGAGGCAAAGATCGCAGTTTACAATCAGATGAAGGACCTTCTTCCCGAGAAGACTATCCTCGTGACCAACTCTTCCACCATTTTTCCCAGCAGATTTGCAGAGTACACCGGAAGACCCGCAAAGTACCTTTCTCTTCATTTTGCAAATACTATCTGGAAGAACAACACGGCAGAGGTCATGGGACATCCCGGAACCGACGCGGACATCTACAAGAAGGTTGTTGAGTTCGCAGCAGAGATCAATATGGTTCCGCTTCAGCTTCACAAGGAGCAGCCCGGTTATATCCTCAATTCGATGCTGGTTCCTTTCCTCGCTGCAGCTCAGGCACTCTGGGCAAATGAGGTATCGGACCCCGCGACCATCGACCTGACCTGGCAGCTGGCTACAGGCGCACCCGCAGGCCCCTTCAAGATCCTCGATATCGTTGGACTCGAGACTGCTTACAACATCCACATCATGAACCCCAGATCAAAGGATGAGAACAGCACCGAGTACAAGATCTGCAAGCTCCTCAAGGAGAAGATCGACAAGGGCGAGACAGGCGTGAACGCAGGCAAGGGTTTCTACGATTACACCAAATAAGAATCGTCCGTGCAGAATTGAAAACTGACATAGAACCAAGAAAAGCATCCCTCGGGATGCTTTTCTTTACGAGCTGACCGCTCTCACTACTTATGATACGGTTCGTTGTTGATGATCTTGAATGCCCTGTACACCTGCTCTAAAAGTATGATCCTCATGAGCTGGTGAGGGAAGGTCATCCGCGAAAAACTAAGCTTCAGTTTTGCTCTGTCAAGGACTGCGCTGTCAAGCCCGAGGCTGCCCCCTATGATGAAGGTTATGTCGCTCTTGCCGCTGTTCATCAGGTCAGTGACAAATCCTGCGAGTTCGGTCGAGGACATATCCTTGCCCTCGATCGCAAGCGCCACGGGGAACGTCTCCTCTCGCAGCTTCCCGAGTATCCTCTCGCCCTCTTTTTTCAGGATCTGAGCGTTGATCGCCTCTCCCGCGCCGTCCGGAGTCTTCTCATCGGTGACTTCCGTGATAGTGAGCCTGCAGTATTTACCGATCCTCTTCGAATACTCGGCTATCGCTTTGGCAAAGAAGTCTTCCTTGATCTTGCCCACACACAGTATCTCTATCCTCATATCTGCTCTGATCCTTATTTTTTAAGTCCGAACTCCTCTGCGAGCTTCCCGAATGCGGGGAGCGAGTCCTCTATCATTTTCTTTGTCACGCAATATGCTATGCGGACATATCCCGGACACCCGAAGCTGTCGCCGGGCACGAGGAGGAGCTCATACTTCTTTGCTCTCTCGCAGAACTCACCCGCGTCATCGATGGGCGACTTCACAAACAGGTAGAAGGCGCCGTCGGGGTGTACACAGTCAAAGCCAAATGATTCAAGCCCGTCATAGAGCAGGTCGCGGTTTTCCCTGTAAGCGCTTATGTCAGCTGTCTTTCCGAGACATGCAGCGGCAACTCTCTGGAAGAGGCTCGGCGCGCAGACATACCCGAGTGCCCTGCCCGCTCCGCAGATCGCGGCGTACACGTCCTCCATATCCTTCATGCGGTTTGATACCGCGATATAGCCTATACGCTCGCCGGGGAGCGAAAGCGACTTACTGAAGGAATAACCGACTATAGTGTTGTCATAATAATTCATGAGGTAAGGCACCTCGATATCGTCGTACACGAGCTCCCTGTATGGCTCGTCTGCGATCAGATAGATCGGATGACCGTAGCGGGCCTCTCTCTCTTTAAGTATCCCGCAGAGCTTCTCGATCGTAGCCTTTGAGAGCACAACTCCTGAGGGGTTGTTCGGGGAGTTTACGATGACTCCCTTGGTCCTCTCCGTGATCGACTTCTCAAAGCAGTCAAAGTCGATCTGGAAGGTCACATCCTCAGGCTTGACCGCGACAAGTTTGCAGCCTGCAGCCTCCACGAACACTCTGTACTCGGGGAAGAAGGGGGCGAAAGCTATGAACTCGTCACCGTCGCAGGCGAGCGCCCTTATGGATATGGCAAGCGAAGCAGCCGCGCCGACCGTCATATATATGCAGTCGGGACTTATGTTCGTGCCAAATGTCGTGTTTATATAGTCTGAGACCGCCTTCCTCACCTTCGGATCGCCCTGCGCCGAGGTGTAGCCGTGTAGCATCACGCTGTCCGACTCATCCACGAGCTTCTTTAT
>JAGDDC010000210.1 GCA_017958245.1 Lachnospiraceae bacterium | reverse complement strand
CAATACAATCGGAAGCAGGTGCTGATGCACCGGAGGGAGGTAAAGGTGTCTGAAAAAAACTAATGCTCGGCAACGAGGCTATCGCCCGCGGAGCGTATGAGGCCGGAGTCAAGGTTTCGGCAGCATATCCCGGAACGCCGAGCACCGAGATAAGCGAAAACATCGTCAAATACGACGAGATCTACTGCGAGTGGTCGCCCAACGAGAAAGTCGCCATGGAGGTTGCCATCGGGGCTTCGATCAGCGGCGTGAGAGCACTTGCATCCATGAAACATGTCGGAGTCAACGTGGCTTCGGACCCGCTGTACACTGTAAGCTACATAGGCGTGGGCGGCGGACTCGTCCTGGTCGCGGCAGACGACCCCGGTCTCTACAGCTCACAGAACGAGCAGGATTCAAGGGCGGTCGCGAGAGCTGCCCACGTTCCCGTGATAGAGCCCTCCGACAGCTCGGAGGCAAAGGAATTCACCAAATACGCATTTGACCTGAGCGAGAAGTACGACACGCCCGTCATGGTGAGGACGACCACGAGATTGTCCCACTCTCAGGGACTGGTCGAACTCGACGACAGGTGCGAGCCCTTCGACCTGCCCTACGAGAAGAACATCGCAAAAAACGTCATGATGCCCGGCAACGCCATCAAGCGCCACCTCCACGTCGAGAACCGCGAGAAGCGCATGGCTGAGGACGGAGCGGGTTTTGAGATAAACCGTATCGAGATGCGCGACAAGAAGATCGGCGTCATCACCTCCGGTATCCCTTACCAGTATGTACGTGAAGCTCTTCCCGAGGCGAGCGTTCTTAAGCTCGGCGTTGTAAACCCTCTTCCGAAGAAGATGATCGAAGATTTTGCGGCTCAGGTTGAGAAGCTCTACATCGTCGAGGAGCTCGAGCCGATCATCGAGGAGCAGGTCAAGTCCTGGGGTATCGCATGTACAGGCAAGGAGATCCTCACAGTCCAGGGAGAGTACAGCGCAAACCTCTTAAAGAAAGCGATCCTGGGCGAGAAGCTCGACCTTACCGATCCCGCCAAGGTTCCCGTGAGACCTCCGATACTGTGTCCGGGCTGTCCTCACAGAAGCACCTTCTATACGCTCAGCCGGCTGAAGATCCACGCTGCGGGCGATATCGGCTGCTACACGCTGGGAGCGGTAGCTCCGCTCAACGTCGTTGAGACAACGGTCTGCATGGGATCGAGCATCAGCACTCTCCACGGCATGGAGAAGGCAAGAGGCAAGGATTACATAAAGGACTGGGTTGCTGTGATCGGCGATTCGACTTTTATGCACACCGGCGTAAACTCCCTCATGAACATGTTCTACAATCAGGGCACGGGTACCGTTCTGATCCTTGACAACTCAACCACAGGTATGACCGGTCATCAGGACCATGCCGCAACCGGCAAGACACTTAAGGGCGAGATCGTTCCCGCAATCGACCTGTACAAGTTCTGTAAGGGTATAGGCATAGAAAACACCGTGATCGTGGACGCATTTGACACGGCAGCTCTTGAGAAGGCTCTCAAGGAAGAGCTTGCAAGGGACAAGGTTTCCGTGATCATCGTTCAGGCTCCCTGCGCATTGCTCAAATCAAACAAGCCCAAACCGCCGTTCAGGATCGATACCGAGAAGTGCAAGCGCTGCGGTTCCTGCATGAAGCCCGGATGTCCCGCAATAACAAAGGCAGCGGACGGATCGATCTCGATCAACGATACGATGTGCAACGGCTGCGGGCTCTGCGAGGGGATCTGCAAATTTGGAGCGATAGTCAGGTAAGCTGGCTTAGAATGGAGATAATATGACAACAAAGAATATTATGATAGTCGGCGTCGGCGGGCAGGGAACCCTGCTCACCAGCCGTATCCTCGGAAAGATCACTCTTGAGGCCGGCTTCGATGTCAAGCTCTCTGAGGTCCACGGCATGGCACAGCGCGGCGGAAGCGTCGTAACCTTCGTAAGGTACGGCGAAGAGGTGAACGAGCCGATCGTCGAGGAGGGATGCTGCGACATCCTTATAGCTTTCGAGAGGCTTGAGGCTCAGAGATACGCGCATTTTCTGAAGAAGGACGGCGTGATCATCGTCAACGACGAGAGGATCGACCCGATGCCCGTAGTCATAGGTGCGGCAACCTATCCCGAAGGCATCATAGAGGAACTTGAAAGCAAGTACAAGGTCCTGAAGATCGACGCGATGTCCGAGGCCAAGAAGCTCGGCAACGCGAGGACTTTCAACATCATCGTCTTAGGACTCGCCGCAAAACACATGGACTTCAAGAAGGAAGACTGGCTCAGAGCGATCGAGAACACCGTTCCTCCTAAGACTATAGATATCAACAAGCAGGCGTTTGAGAGAGGATATTCTCTCGCCTGAAAAGAAAAGGGAGAACCTTCAGAAAGGAAAGCATATGATCTGGAATGAATCAAAAGAATGCATGAGCCGCGATGAGATGCAGAACCTGCAGAGCAAGCGTCTCGTAAAACTCGTTGACAGAGTTTATCACAACGTTGAGTACTACAGAAAGAAGATGCAGCAGGCAGGCCTTGAGCCCGGGGACATAAGGGGGATCGAGGACTTGCACCGCCTGCCCTACACCACCAAGGATGACTT
>JAGDDC010000209.1 GCA_017958245.1 Lachnospiraceae bacterium | reverse complement strand
TAGGCCTGGCGGCGGGAGAACCGCCGGTATCGAGGGGATATCCCCCGAGCGTGTACGCCGAGATGCCCAAGCTCCTCGAGAGAGCGGGAAGGGGCGAGACAGGCTCCATCACAGGCCTGTACACGGTGCTGGTCGACGGCGATGACTTCAACGAGCCCATCACCGATACGGCCCGCGGTATACTTGACGGCCACATAGTGCTCTCGAGAAGGCTCGGTCAGAAGGGACATTATCCGGCCATAGACATATTGCAGAGCATTTCCCGTGTCATGAGCGCCATAGTGAGCGACGAGCAGAAGAAGCTCGCCGGAAAGCTCAAGATGGTGCTCGCTACCTATGACGACGCCGAGGATCTGATAAACATCGGCGCTTACAAGCAGGGTTCAAACCAAAACATAGACTACGCCATCTCAAGGATCGACGCCGTCAACGCGTACCTGAGGCAGGAGACGGACGAGAAGTTCACCTACGAGGAGACTCTCAGTGCACTGTCCGCGATCTTTGACGGCGATCAGAGCTGATCATGAACAAATTTATCTTCAAACTGCAGGGCGTTCTGGACATAAGACGCGATCTTGAAGAACAGGCAAAGGCAGAGTTCGGGCTCGCACAGGCGGAGCTCGTTGCCGAGGAGAAGAAGCTCGAGGCCATAATCGCGCGCAAGGAAGCACAGATCCTCGAACTGAAGGAACTCATGTCCTCGAACCTGAACGTAAAAAAGATCAATCTCACCAAGGAGGGCGTCGAGGTCCTGAAGGAGATGGAGAAAGAACAGGCTCTGGTCGTCTCGAGAGTCGAGACGAAGGTCGAGCTCGCGAGGAGAAAGCTGCAGAAGGCTATCCTCGAGCGCAAGACGATAGAGAAGCTCAGAGAGAAGCAGCTCGAAGAGTACAAGGTCATGTATGAGGCCGAGGAACAAAAGATCAACGACGAGATGAGCAGCTACTCATACAGCGAGAAACAGAAAACCCCCAAAGCCTGACGTAGCGGTGCTTACGGCAGGGGCAGGGACAAGGAGATCATCTTATGGCAAAGGACAAGGACAAAAGAAAAAAAGACGAGGGCGAAGGTGAGGAGAACAGCGGAAAGCTGGGTACCATCTTTGTCATCGCGCTCATAGTGCTGATCTGGCTTGCGATCTTTGCCCTGCTTATAAAGATGGATTTTGCGGGTATAGGAACGATGCTCAGACCGTATATAAAGGACGTGCCCGTGCTCAGCGCGATACTGCCCGACGTCTCGGACGAGCAGCTGATCTACGAGGAGAACTACCCCTATGCCAACATGAAGGAGGCAGTGGAGGTCATAAAAGAACTCGAGAGGCAGGTCGATGAGCTCTCGGGAGGGAACGCCTCGTACCTTGAGAAGATCAACGAGCAGGCCGCTGAGATAGCGAGACTGAAGTTCTTTGAGGACGACCAGCTCGCCTTCCAGGAGAGAGTCAAGCGCTTCGACGTCGACGTGGTCTACAACCCGAAGGCGCCCGACATAGAGGAATACAAGAAGTTCTACGAGGAGATCGATCCGGAGACTGCCGCGGAGATCTACAGACAGGTCATCGAGCAGCTTGAATACGAGGAGTCCATCAAGGAGAAGGCGGCGCTCTTGAAGACCATGAAGCCGGGCAACGCAGCAAAGGCTCTTGAAGAGATGACGGCCGACATGGAGTACACCTGTAAGCTCCTGCTGTGCATGAAGACGGATGAGGCCACCGCGATACTCGACAAGTGCGATACGCTCTTTGTTGCGAGAGTCATCCAGACCATGCATGACATGGATGTGGCTTGGTACAACAGGCTGC
>JAGDDC010000208.1 GCA_017958245.1 Lachnospiraceae bacterium | reverse complement strand
TCTCGCCCTCTCCTCGCACTCGTGGAGGTAATCTTTCAGGTTTGCCTTCACGTCCGCGATGGGATAAGCCTTGCTCAGGTGGAAAGGAAGCGCGATCATGGGCTTTATCTTGTCGAGCTCGATCTTCACCGCTCCGTCGTAGTAAGCTGTGCTCTGAGGCTTGAGCTCTCTGTAGCACTCTTTTCTTCCGTGTATGTCGTACCACTCGGCAACCTTGTCGTCTGTCACCCATACGGATGAGAGGCAGGTCGTCTCCGTCGTCATGACATCGACTCCTATACGGAAATCAACGCTCAGATTGCTGACTCCCGGTCCCACGAACTCGAGGACCTTGTTCTTTACATAGCCGCTGTCGAAGGTCGCTGCTACGAGAGCGAGCGCAACGTCGTGCGGTCCGACTCCCTTCGCCGGAGTCCCCGTGAGGTAAACTGCGACGACCTCGGGTGAGTTTATATCGTAAGTCTTGCCAAGGAGCTGCTTTGCGAGCTCGCCACCGCCCTCGCCGACTGCCATGGTGCCTAAAGCGCCGTACCTTGTGTGACTGTCTGATCCGAGTATCATGGCTCCGCACTCGGCCATCATTTCCCTCGCGTACTGGTGTATGACTGCCTGATGAGGCGGAACATATACTCCGCCGTACTTCTTGGCGCAGGTGAGGCCAAACATATGATCATCCTCGTTGATCGTGCCGCCGACTGCGCAGAGAGAGTTGTGGCAGTTTGTGAGGACATAGGGGATCGGGAACTTCTCGAGTCCGCTCGCCCTCGCCGTCTGAATGATGCCTACGAAGGTGATGTCGTGTGACGTGATCTTGTCGAACTTGATCTTCAGGCTCTTTTCGTCACCCGATGTGTTGTGGCGCGAGAGTATCCCGCTTGAGATGGTACCTCGTCTCGCCTCCTCGCGGGACATGCCGGGCGCCGCTTCGCACTCGGGCACAAGCTCGGTTCCGTTCAGGAGATATGCTCCCTTTTCAAACAAGCTGATCATAACACTTCTTCCTCCTTGGATAATTGTACTTTTGTATACACGGATACAATTCCCGTGATTCTTATGTTTTCAACTGCTTCAGACAAGAACATTATAATCCTTCATTTTCAAAAATCAAAGGGTTTTCTCATGTTTTTATGCTTTTATCATCTTTTTTATGGATGCAGTTTTTCCCATGATCTGTCGGATTGTATATTTGTATACAGAGTGTCTTATGTTCCTGAATGTCTCCTTCTCTCCCTTGTCCCTGTACATGATGAGCATCCTCTCCAGAGTGTCCGAGGTCTCCTTTTCTATCACCCTCCTGCCCTTTGCGAGCGCGAAGTAGTTGTAGGGTGCGTCGGTCGTGAAGGCGTCCTTCATGTAGGTCTGCGACGCGGCCACCCTGTCGCAGAACATCTCGACTATGCACAGATATGGCATGGGCATGGGGGACATCTTCTTGGTCTTGTAGTCATAGTCCGTCCAGTACTCAAAATGATGCTTGTTGCGCCCCTTGTGGTGCATCCACGCCCGCGAAGCACCTTCTGCCTCGCGCTCCGCCTCGTTCGGACTGCGATTTCCCTGGAAGTACCTGATGCTCGGTATCAGCTCCTCCGGCGAGAACTTCGACAGGTCGTGGAGCAGCCCCCGAATCGGGATCCCGGCCTTCAGGCAGTTTATGAACACCTTGTGCTTGTGTTTCAGGACCGTTGTGATATGGCCTTTTGCCTTCTCAAAAAGATTCATCCTATCCCAGCCTCTCTATCTTTGTCATAACGTCTGCGTCTCCTATGAGCAGCAGCGAATCATCCTTTGCGAGCATATAGTTTATGTCTATGAAAGCGCTGATGCCCATCTTGTTCTTGATCGCGATGACATTGATCCCGTGCTTTGCCCTGACGTTCAGCTCAACTATGGTCTTGCCGACCCAGCTTCCGGGCACCTTGATCTCCACGATACTGCAGTTGTCCGATAGTGCGACGTACTCTATGATGTTGCCAAAGATCAGGTTTCTGCAGAGCTTGTCCGCCGTGATCTTCTCCGATATGATGACCTCGTTCGCGCCGAGCTTCTCAAGTATCTCCTTGTCGGTCTCGTCCGTGGCCTTGCAAATGATGTGCTTCACGCCGATCGCCTCAAGGTTCATGGTGATCAGCACGGAGGCCGACAGATCCGATGTCATCGCGACTATTGCGCAGTCGCATTTGTCAACGCCAAGCTGAAGGAGGATGTCTCTCTTTCTGGCATCGGCGACGACCGCCTTGCTCACGTGATCGGCTATATTGTCGATCCTCTCCGCGTCCGTGTCCATGGCGAGGACGTCCTTTCCCCTCTCATAGAGCTTGCTCGCGATCTCCGATCCAAAAAGTCCCATTCCTATGACTGCAAATGATTTCATATGTATTCCTTTCCGCAGGACTGCCTTTGCTCCCGCGATCATTATTTTATCCCACCAGGAAATGCCCGTTCGGGTAGCTTATGTCTCCAACATGTTTTTCTTTCAAGAATCCGAGCGTTATCGTGAGCAGCCCTACTCGCCCGAAGAACATGAATATGATGATGATCACCTTCGTGGCAACCGAAAGACCTGCAGTGATCCCGGTCGAGAGCCCCACTGTCGCAAGCGCCGAGACTGCTTCATAGAAGCTGTCGAGGAACGGAACGCCGTTTAAGGAACATATAAGCGTCCCCCCGATGAAACTCAGCAGCACCATCAGCCCGAAGAGCGACATGGCGTCCATGACCTTCTGCTCGG
>JAGDDC010000207.1 GCA_017958245.1 Lachnospiraceae bacterium | reverse complement strand
GCCTCCGAACACGGGTATGCCCTCGACCAGACCGAGCTCTGACGCAGCCTTTGCGGTGAGTTTTCCCGCCATGTCGGTCGACTTTATGATATCGGGAAGGTGCTTCTCGTCGACGCCCGTCATCCTGTTCATCTTGGGGCTCCAGCGCATATGTCCCTTCCTCGAGTCAAAGATCATGGTCGCAAAGGCGGAATCCTGCGTCATCACGAACCTCCCCGTGCAGCGCAGTATCAGATAATCCTTGACGTCAAGCCATTTGTAGATACGCTTGTAGTTCTCGGGCTCCTTGTTCTTGACCCAGTTGTACTTCCACACGGGATCCTTTACACTTCCGGGTATCGCGCCCGTGATTATGATGCTGGGGATCGCCTTGAAGATGTTCGCACCGCCTATCTGTATCCCGTTTGCGATGCCCTTCCTGTACTCCTGCTTCGCGCGCTGGTCCATGTAGCTCATGGGCCTGTGAACGGGCTTGCCGTCCCTGTCTACGAGCACGAGTCCCTGCATCTGTGAACAGAAGGATATCCCGAGGATCTCGGACGGTTTTATGCTCACCTTGCCGAAAAGCTCCCTCGTAGATTCGCACATCGCGTTCCACCAGTCGTCGCCGTCCTGCTCGACTCCTCCGTTGTCCATGATATAGAGCGGATAGCCTCTGGTGACGCCCTCCAGGAGTCTTATCTCCTCCCCCACCTCAAAGAGGCAGGTCTTGACTCCCGTCGTACCCACATCATATGCCAGTATATAGTTCATGTCCCCTCCTTAAAGGAAGAGAGACCTTGCACTATGCGGAAAATGCTGCTCTGATCACCGCAAGGAGCTGCTTTTTCACGAGCTCCTGCTCCTCGTATATGTTCCTGCCCCTGTATACTATATACCTTTCCTGATAATAAGTACAGCAGCACGAAAACTGGAGCATCATGAGCAGGTTGTCGAAGAAGAACGCCGCGAGAGCGGGATCGAGCTCTTTCTTCACTATCCCGTTTTCCTGCGCCTTCTTTATGACCTCCGTGTAACGTCCGGCTGTCAGGGCCTCTATCCTGCCCGAGAGCATCTTTGAGAGTTCCCTGTCCTCACCCGTCGTGATCTCATGATACATGCGCATGTACTCGGGGTTCTCGCTCGAGAACCTGAGCACGGCGTCGATCAGTGCTTCAGCATATTTGAAAGGATCGTCCTCCTCGACCTTGAGGCTGCCTATCAGATCCTCCAAAACCGACAGGCTCCTCTTGAGACAGGCCAGAAAGAAATCGTTCTTGTCCTCATAGTACTTATATAAAACGCCTACGCTTATCCCGGCCCTTGCCGCTATCGAGTTCATGCTCGATGCCAGAAGTCCGTGCGCCGCGAATTCTTTGATCCCTGCTTCCAGAATCTCTTCTATCTTCTCTTCAGTAAGCTTCTTTAACATGTCCCGCTCCGAGCCGGAAAAGCTCCCGGCCTTCTCTCATTGTCATTTTGAGGGATCAGGAGTCTAAACACGCTTTTTCTTCTTGGAGTACTTCAAGGTGTAAACCGCATGCTGGATGAAAGCATCCGCAGGGTTCATGCCTTTTAGGTTTCCCTTATAGAGCGCGGCTGCACAGCCTTTCCTTAAAACCTGTGCCACGGCATCCCTGTCCTCACCGACGGTCAGCGCGCCTTCTCCCTTGATCAGTAACGCGCATCCGCCCCTCAGAGCCTTCTGCTTTTCGGCCTCCGGGGCTTCGGGCAGAACGCATCTCACCGACAGCCCCGTGATCTGTGCCAGGTCGTCTATCGCGGGATGCAGCGTCCGCCCCAAAGAGCTGACCAGGATGACTTCATTTCCCTCAACTGCGTCTATGATATCACCCCGCGGTCTGTATGACAAGGTGTTTGCCAGTGTGCGGTCGAGCTTCGCAAAATACCTTCTCCTGCACACTTCCTCGAGCCTTCCCGCCGTGGCAAATGCTTCCTCGTAAGTCCTGCCCAGGCAGAGCGCTCCGTGTTTCTCCATGAGAAATGCGTTGCAGTCCGGATAGCGGGCCACGACCTTCGCAACGTTGTTTCTAAGCTTCTTTGTCGAGGGCATCCCGTAGGCCGCGCAGGGGATGAGAGGCTTTCTGATGCTCTTTCCCGTCACGCCCACAGCCGTTGCGTAGAACTGGTGCGTGTGGATCACGAAATCCACATCTCCTCTCAGCTTGTAGCAGGCCGCGTGGATCCCCTTCTCACTCGAAGGCTTATCCGCCCCCTCGTACGAGCAGTCGTCGATCCTCACCTTCACGAGATCTGAGGGCGAGAGGTCCTCGTAGGCTCTGCCGCTCGGCGTGATCACGAACTCATCCTTTGAGATCCTGGCGCTTATGTTGCCCCAGGTTCTTGCAACAAGGCCTGTCTTCAGCGCCTCCTGCCCCGCGATCACCACCATTCTTCTGGCTTCTTCTTCATCATACATGAGACGGTCACCACCTTTCAGTAAACCCGCTGCTTCGCGCAGGGTCTGTCACTCTGTGCCGGCAGAGGACGCACGGCCTTTCTGCCGCTTGTCTCAGTCCTCACAGCTTCGCGCAGTTTGCAAACACTCTCTCGAACCTTGAGAGCACATCGTCTATCATCTCTTCCGTGTATGCGGCGCTTGTGTAGAGTCTCGATCCCGCAAGAGTTATGATGCCCTCTGCCATGTAAGCCGCTCCCATGTGCTCCATCTCCTTCTGGCGGATCCCCGTCTCCTTGAGCACGTGGGGTATGGTCCAGGGCTTCTTCCAGTTAACGATGAAATGCATGGTCCCAGCGTTGTCGAGGTGGCAGATCGAACCCTGATTGAATGCGACGAAAGGAAGATCATACTTCTTTATGAGCGCCTTAAGTCCCTCAGTGAGCCTGTCTCCCATGCGTCCCGCAACCTCGCAGGCGTTCCTCTTCTCGATTTCGCAGAGGGTGTAGTACCCTGCCACACAGGAGAGAGGCGTTGCAGCCATCGTGCCTCCGCACAGTGCCTTCGATATCTTCTTGCCCGACGAGTCGAGACCTGCGCCGAGGTGAGCCATGACATCCGCATGACCGCCGACTCCGCCCGCTCCGGGGTATCCTCCCGCAACGATCTTTCCGAACACAGTGATGTCGGGGTCCACTCCAAAGAAGCTCTGCGCTCCGCCGGGTGCGATCCTGAAGCCTGTGACTACCTCGTCGAAGATGAGCAGTGCGCCGTACTTGTTTGCCAGATTTGCCACGCCCCTGTTGAAATGCTTCGACACAGGCCTCGTCCCGCTCTCGGGTCCCACAGGCTCGACATAGATAGCTGCGGTGCCGCCGTTTAAGGACGAGAGACGAAGCTTTCTCTCAAGATCTTCGAGGTCGTTCGGGAAATACTCGTAGGTATGCTTGAACACGAAGTTCGGAACGCCCTTGCTCATGAGACCCTTGGTCCCGGGAACTCTCATGCCGTAGGCGAGCTGATCGGACCAGCCGTGGTATGCGCCGCCCATCTTTAGGATGTTCTTCTTTCCGGTCTTCAGTCTCGCGATCCTCGCGGCGCACATGCACGCCTCCGTACCCGATCCGAGCATCCTGAAGCGCTCGACTGAGGGAACCATCTCAGAGATCTTCTTCGCGAGCTTGTATTCATATTCGTGGAAGAGTCCGGTAGAAGGTCCGCAGCTGTTCAGAAGCTTTATGACCTGCTCTCTGACAACGGGATCGTTGCTCCCGAGTATAGTGGGTCCGCCCGCCTGAAGCAGATCGTAGTAACGGTTACCGTCGATATCGTAGAGATACGCCCCTTCAGCCTTCTCGATGACGATCGGGAAGGGATAGTTGAAAGCCAGATTGTGCTGGACTCCTCCGGGTATGATCTCTCTCGCCTCCTCGATCATCTCCTTGGACTTCGCGCACTTCTTGTCAAAATACTCCCTCTCATACTCCTCCAGCTTGTCCGGACGAATTGAATACACAGGTTTTTTGATGAGCTCATCGAGCTGTTTTGTCACTCTCTCCGCGTTGAGATACTTGTCGATAGCAAATCCGTTGTAAGCCATGCTATACCTTGCCTTTCTGCCGTTCTCCCGGCTTGTGGATGATGTTTCCTTTGAACTGTCTCGTGAATCATCGTTCACGTCTTGAGACGATTCTATCATGAATGAGCATTCACGTCAAGGAATCCTGACTCATTTTCGGTTATTTATACAAGGGATTTTGTGCGAATTGCACAAAGACTATTACTGATTTCCTTATTCTGTCATTTTAATGTTTTTTTATCGATAAGGTCTTGACGATTTGATCGAACGGTGGTATTTTAGAGTCAAACAGTGAGGCAGGGAAGAGTACGCGCGGTCGACCCGGTTTTTCTGCGAGAGAAAACAATCAGAATTTAAGGAGGAAAGTATCAATGGCACGTTTTACATTACCTCGTGATGTATATCACGGCAAGGGATCACTTGAGGCACTCAAGACTTTTAAAGGCAAGAAGGCTATGATCTGCGTAGGAGGCGGATCGATGAAGAAGTTTGGTTTCCTTGACAAGGCGGAGAGCTATCTCAGGGAAGCAGGCATGGAAGTAAAGATCTTCGACGGCATCGAGCCCGATCCTTCGGTTGAGACCGTTATGCGTGGCGCAGATGCAATGCTTGAGTTCAAGCCCGACTGGATCGTTGCCATCGGCGGAGGATCGCCCATCGATGCAGCCAAGGCTATGTGGATCAAGTACGAGTATCCCGAGTCGACCTTCAAGGATATGTGCAAGGTATTCGGTATCCCCGAGCTTCGCAAGAAG
>JAGDDC010000206.1 GCA_017958245.1 Lachnospiraceae bacterium | reverse complement strand
GTGTCTATGAACTTCGCGTCGGGGTTCTTTCTCGGGTCGTCGGTGTAGAGCCCGTCTATGTCAGACATGAGTATCAGCAGGTCGGCGCCGATCAGTGCCGCCACGACCGCCGAGAGCGTATCGTTGTCGCCGAACTCGATCTCATCGGTCGCGACCGTGTCGTTCTCGTTGACGATCGGCACCACGCCCAGCGCGAACAGCTCCTTGAAGGTGCTCCTCGCGTTGTGCCTGCTCTCGTCGTTTATCATGGTGTGCTTGGTCATGAGGATCTGTGCCGCCACCTGGTTGTACTCGGCAAAGATCTTCTGGTAGACCATCATGAGCCTCGCCTGCCCGACAGCCGCACAGGCCTGCTTGACCTCCTTAAGCTCCGGCCTCTCCTTGAGCCCGACCGTCTTCCTTCCGACCGCTATGGCGCCGGAGGAGACGAGTACCACGTCCTTTCCGCGGTTGTGGAGATCGGTTATGACTCTCACCAGCCTCTCTATCTTCTCAAGGTTCAGCTCTCCCGTCGATGCGTGTGTGATCGACGAAGAGCCTATCTTTATGACGATCTTTTTCTTGTCTTTCAGTCTTTCCCTGTAGTTTTCCATCCTGTTTTCCGTTCCGTTTCCCGCACCTTTCGTGCCTTTCCTTCTTTTCTTACTTTTTTGCTATCTGCTGCGCCTTCTCGTAGCAGGCGTCCGTAGCCTTTATCAGGGCGCTTCTGAAACCCGCCTCCTCAAGCGCTGACACTCCCGCGATCGTCGTGCCGCCGGGCGAGCAGACATCATCCTTTAACTTCCCGGGGTGTTCTCCCCTCTCGAGCACCATTTTCGCGGCGCCCAGCACTGTCTGCGCGACGAGCTCATATGCCGTCTTTCGCGGTATGCCGTACTTTACAGCACTGTCAGCGAGCGCCTCTATGAACATGTACACGTAGGCGGGACTGCATCCGTTGGCGCACATCGCCGCGTCTATCAGGTTCTCCTTCAATATGACATACCTGCCAAATGAGGAGAAGAACCTCTCCACGGTCTTTCGCTCCTCATCCGTGAACTTCTCGGGGTACTCGTCGTCCGAGAAGCAGACCGCGCTCATTCCTTCAGAGACGAGCGCCGGAGTGTTCGGCATGGCGCGCGCGACCTTCACGTTCTGACCTGTCTTCTCTCTGATCACAGCGATCGAGGTTCCGGCAACTATCGATATGATGACCTTGTTCCCGAGGTCGATGCTCTTTAGCTCCTCAAAGACCGACCCCATGAACTGAGGCTTGACGCACAGGACTATATAGTCGGAGACCTTCATGAGCTCCTTGTTGTCCTCTATGTAGGGAACTCCCGTCCTCTCCTTCACGCTCTCAAGCTCGTCATGAAAAGCCGCCGTGTAGGTGACATCAGAGGCACCGAATTCCTTTATGGCTCCCTTCAGCATCGGAAAGCCCATGTTTCCCGTTCCTATAAACCCTATCTTCATATCCTTAACCTCCGTATCTAAGCATCCAAAAGCTCGTCAAATCTGTCTATCACTCTGTCCGCACCGGCTTCAAGGAGCGATCTTCTGTCGGCGTTTCCGAAGGTCACACCGCAGGTTACGGCTCCCGCGCCTCTTCCCATGCTTATGTCAAGCGGCATATCGCCGACCACGAGCACTTCTTTCGGATCCGTTCCAAAGAGCTTTAAAAGTGACTCTACAGGTTCCGGATCAGGCTTCAGGTGTTCCGTGCTCTCCGCCCCGTACACTGCCTCAAAGAGTCCTCTTATGCCGAGCTTTCCGAGCAGGTCGTTTAAGGAGGCAAGGTTTCTCGAGGAGGCGACTGCAAGCTTCACGCCATCATCTGCAAGTTTATGTAAGACTTCTTCTACGCCTTCGAACAGGACCGGCGCATGGGTCTCGACAAAGCTGTCGAAGATCTGTCTGTAGGTCTTCACGCACTGCCTGATCGTCTCGTCGCTCTCGCCAGGAAAGACGCTCCTAAACCCGTCGTAGGATGCCATGCCTATCGTTGCGGCGCAGGTCTCCTCGTCTGCGACCTCAAGGCCCAGACGCCTCATTGTCTCCTGTTTTGAGAGGACTATCGCTTTTCTCGTGTCCGCGAGGGTCCCGTCAAAGTCAAATATAGCAAGCTTGTATTTCATGTCTCATACTTTCCGCGGGAGCGTACTGCGAAGCCTCCCGCCCGCTGTGCGGTTTCATTTGCGGGTTGACCGGGGATCTAAAGGTTTAGGAAGACCGGATAGAAGACGCTCAGCGCCATCACGTACTGTCCCGAAAAATAGAACCCCAGATATATCAGGTCGTCCATGACCTTTGCCTTCGTGACACTGTTTGTCGCGAGCATGAAGTCCGATATGACGAGCAGCGTCGAGGCGATCGCGGGCAGCCACCCGTAGCCTCCCAGCGTATACGGAAGCACTATGCCGAGTGAGAACGTCCCGAGTATCGTGATCCCGTACATGTACATCCCGTATTTGATCATGCCTATGTCCGCAGTGTACTTCGCGAAGTACTTGTAGGCAAAAAAGGCGGGGACTATGATCAGCCCGACGCAGACGTACTGCGGTCTTGCGAGTGTCAGGAAATAAGAGATGTAGCACACATGGCCGAGCAGGAAGAGCACGCCTCCCGCCGCCAGGTTTATGGTGAGGACCACATCGGCGACCGCACACACAAAGAGAGCGGCAGCGACCAGGATATTGGTCTCAAAGCCTGCCGCGGTCTTCAGCCCAAACCAGCCCCCCTGCTCGTTGTGGAGCTTGAGTATCGCGGCGAGACAGAAGGCGAACGAGATGAGAGTCATCGTCCCCTTGATCGCGCGCTTGAGCCAGGGCTTGTATTTTCTTTTCTTGTATCTCACGTAGAGCGGGAGCAGAACCAGCTCCATGATGATGAGGAAAATGATCGATACGGCGATAATGTTCATGTTATGCCCTGTCCTTTACCACTTGTTGTAGACCTTCTCGGCGAAACCAAGGAAGTCTTTGATCTCGATCACTCTTCCGTCGTCCAGGACAGCCTTGCCCGTGAAGCGCCCGAACACCTGATGCTGGTCGCTCTTTATGACGAGGGCGTTCGTGCAGTTCGCCCTGTCGATCACGGGAACGAAGTCCATCTCGAACCTCCCGTCGCTCGAGGTAAATGTCCATTTGTCCATGAAGAGGTCTTCGCCCTTCTCTCCCGTCGGTATGTTGAAGGTCACGTCATCGAGCTTGTGAGCCCTGCCGTCGTAGAAAAGCATGTTCTCGCTGGCTGCCGTGGTGTCGCCGAAACCGTAGCCTATGTTGAACCCGAACACGTGGCCGTCCACAAAGCCCTGTCCGGCTCCCCAGTACCAGGTGTTCTTGTAGGTCCACACGCCTCTTCCCCAGTCGAGCAGGCCAAGCGATGTCTCAGGG
>JAGDDC010000205.1 GCA_017958245.1 Lachnospiraceae bacterium | reverse complement strand
GCTCGGCTCCGCGCTCTCTATCCACCCGATCCTCACGATCGACGCGGAAGGCAAGCTCAAGGTCATCGCCAAGGTGCGCGGCGTCAAGAAGTCGCTCCACTTCCTGAGGGATTATGTTCAGGAGAAGGCCTTCAAGCCCGAACATCAGACCATATTGATCGGACACGCGAGCTGTCCCGAGTTTGCCGAAGAACTTGCAAATGAAGTGACTGCAAGCGGTCTTTGCAAAGAGTATTTCATATCGGACATCGGCCCCGTCATCGGTTCTCATGTAGGAAAGGGCATGTGCGCCATCGTCTTCCTCTTAAAGGAAAACAGAAGCTGACACCGCACCGAGGTCATGAGACCTTCGGTAGACGGCCGGGAGAACCTTCCGAAAAACCTGTACCATCAAGTCCTCTTTGCTTACAATACATACAGATACAGCGAAAAGAAGTGCAGCACGCTTCCGCCCAGCACAAAGAAGTGCCAGAGCGAGTGCATGTACTTTTTTTTGTGCCCATTTGCGTAGAGCACGGCTCCCACGCTGTATACCACGCCGCCCGCTATCAGCAGGATGATCGCTGCAATGTCGAGTTTCCTGCACAGGGGGTACATGGCGATCACTATCGTCCAGCCCATGATGATGTTGACGATCATCGAGAGCTTCTCGTACTTCTCAAGGTCTATCGAGTTGAAAACTATCCCCAGTATCGTAAGCCCCCATATAAAGCCGAAGATCGACCACCCGAACGCTCCGCCTAGCGCGACCAGCGTGTAGGGTGTGTAGGTCCCCGCTATGAGGAGAAAGACTCCGCAGTGATCGAGCACGCGGAAGACTTTCTTTGCCTTGTTGTGTCCGAGAGCGTGATACATGGTTGAGCATATATACATGATGAAGAGTGTCCCGCCGTAAACCGCGGCAGAAGTCACTTCAACAGCCCCTGTCTGCGCCGCCTTCACGATCATGAGCACCAGCCCCGCTATCGCAAGCCCTGCGCCTATGCCGTGCGTGATCGCGCTTATGAGTTCCTCTCCGAGAGAGTAGTTCATGAGCGTCACTCCCTGTCGCTCTCTTTTCTGTGCGGCTCTCTCTTTCTTTGCCGTTCTTGCAGACCCCGCGGTCAGTCCGGCAACACCGGCGTTTATAACCATCTGATCCATATGAGTCTCCTCCCTGTAAAACTTTTCTCCCACTATCATACAGGCAAAGATTAAGAAAAAAATTAGAGAGGGCATCTTTCGATACCCTCTCTTTAAAAACTTGAACTTATCTAATGTCGTCGATCTTGATGACCTTGTCGCTCAGTCTTGACTGCTCTGCGGCATATGCCATCAAATGGCTCTCTATCGACCTGTCGATCGAAGAGCGGCTCTCGGCGTTCTTGCCCTCGAGCTCGCCGATGAAATCCATGACGAGTCTGTAGTCGCCGCCGCCGTGGAAGCCTTCCTCGTTGTTGATCTCAACCTTGCGGACGCTTCCTTCGTACTGCGAGTTCGCCGAATAGTGAGTAACTGTGATGTAATCCTCAGCGTCATCACCGAATATATCGCCGTTCTCGCACATAACCTTGATCGTACGGTGCATCTTGTTCGTGAGTCCGCTCAGGTGGAACGAAGCCGTCACGCCGTTCTTGAACTGGATGTTTGTAACCTGCTGGTCACATACGTTGTTGTCGCATCTGAAAACGCATCTTCCGTAAGGGCCCTCTCTGAGTGCCTTGAGGATGCCTTCCTCGCTCTGGTCCTCGGTGAGTACCGCTGCCGGCCAGTCTCCGCGGATGGGAAGGTAAGCCTTCCTTCCGTCGAACCTGCAGTCTGCGGCAACCGGGCAGTCAAGGCATCTTGCGGTGCTACCCTTGGGCGCGTTCTCCTCCTTGAAGTAGGAGAGAGCTCCGAAGGACGATACCTTGTCACACTCGCTGTCAACCAGCCACTGGAGTATATCCATGTCGTGGCAGGATTTCTGCATGATGATCGGGGACGACAGGTCTGAGTTACGCCAGTTTCCCCTGACAAATGAGTGAGCGATGTGGAAGTTTCCTACGTTCTCTGCGTGCTGGATGGTAACGACCTTGCCAAGCTCGCCCGAATCAATGATCCTCTTGATGGTCGAGAAGAACTCAGTGTAGCGCAGAACGTGGCATACCACGATCTTTACGTTGTGCTCATGAGCACTCTTCTGGATCTCGAGGCACTCCTTGATGTCGGGGGATATAGGCTTCTCAAGAAGCACATTGTAGCCGAGAGCTATCGCGGGCATAACGTGCTTGAAGTGATCCCTGTCCATCGTCGCTATGATCACGGCATCCGCGATCTTGCCGAGCTTGTAGAAGTCGTCAACGTTCTCAAATGCCATGTTCTCGGGAACATTGTACTCTTTGCAGATCATGTCCCTTTTTTCTTTTTTGAGATCGACAACCGCCACTATCTCCGCTCCGGTCTTCTCGTATGCGTACTTAGTGTAGATTGCTCCTCTCTGTCCTGCTCCTATCAATGCAAGCTTCATTTGGCGCCTCTTTTCTTCCTTGAACGGATTATCAGTGCAGCTGCTGCTCCAACGACTACAACGCCTGCGCAGATGCCGATGATGAGGCCGACGTTTGCGCCGTCTTCCTTTGCGGGCTGCTCGGGAGCGGTCGTAGCCTCGGGCTCAGGAGTTGCGGTAGGGGTGGGCTCCTCTTCCTTTACTTCGGGAGTGGGCTCTGCCTCTGCTGCCTGTCCTTCGCCAACATTAATTCTGTAAAGATCGTAGCTTCCATCTGCTGCTTCGCCTACCATAGCAAGCTTGATGATCTGAGCGTTCGAATCGCCCGACTCCATCTTGATGGCAAGTGTGTACTCACCCTTTGCAAGGTCAGCGGGTACAGTCACGGGAACCTTGACGGTAGTCCTTCCGGGCTGCCAGGTCGTCGTGTCAACGTCAAGCTTCTGCTCGTAAGCAACGCCTGAATCGTTCTTGAGCATCAGTGTAACGGGACAATTGTAGTATATCGGCGCTACGCCCGAGTTGTTCCATGTGATGGAGAGCTCTGTCTCCTCACCTGCTGCAAGCTGCTCAGGCTGCGAGATCGAATATACACTGTAGTTATATCCCATCTGCTTCATCAGAACGTGGATGTTGTACTCGAAATCCTCGTATTCGCTGTTGCCCTTCTTGAAATCACAAGCGGAGCAAGGGCCGAGCCATGTCGTATGGCTGTCCCTGATCTGAGCGAGTACAGCGCAGATGTTCTCGTCAAGTGCGTTCGTTCTGAAATCGCCGTTTGCGAACTCACCGCCGGAGTAGTTGAGCTTCCACCAGTCAGGCATAGCCGATGCAGCTACGTCCTCAGGTGTGCTTTCGGGCATATCGGTGTTTCCGGTAGCAGCCCACTCAAGGAAAGTAGGTGTACCGCCGTCGCTCGTCACGCCGAAGATGTCGTTGTAGAGACCCCAGTTGTTCTCTGCCGCCACAGCGTAAGGCTTTCTGATGCCGACTTTGACGTTCTTGAAAGCGTCAACATAGGCCTGCATGTATTCCTGTGCAAGCTGAGGATTGGGGAACTCACCGGTACCTGTGGGCCAGGTGTGGAACTCAGCCCAGTGTCCGAGCGAACCAACCTCTACATATGCACAGATCGAAGGATCGTCGTATCTCTCTGCGAGTGCCTTCACAACATTTGAGTGGTACTCACGGAGCTTAGGGCTCTTGTAGTTGGGTGAGAAGCCGCATCCGCCGAGCAGATCGAGTATGGTCTGACCGTTGTAGAATACGCCTGCGCCCTCGCCCTCTGCGTTCTCTGCCTCGAGCTCGTCATAGAGCCACTGAGGTATATCCATTCTCTTGATGTCGGGATTGCCGTCTACAAGGTTCGGGTTGTCCATAACGAAACGGAGAACCATCCTCGTGCCTTCGGCTTTCCACTTGTCGAACTGGTACTGCTCCTCAATAGCGTCGAAGTTGTAGACGCCTTTCTCGGGCTCAAACTCGCTCCACTTGAAGTCTACGTAGATCAGGTTGTGCTCGGTGACGATATCGTTTATGTCGCCCTCGTTGATATCAGCCCAGCCTACCCAGCCCTTGTAAGGGTTGTTGTAGAAGTCAAATGTCTGTCTGGGATAGAAGAATCCCTCTTCCCTGTTCTCGGTGACCGTCTTGGAGATGGTGAGCATACCGGTCTCGGGAAGTACGTACTCTCCGTCGTTGCTGTTCGTGCAGAGGCTCACCTTCGCGGGGTTGCCGATCTGTGAAAGGTAGAGCTGCATGAGACACGAACCTGCCTCGTAGTACTGATATACGCTCTCGCTGTCAGCGGAAAGCGTGTCGTCCGCCGTTACCTGATAGAGCTGGCCGTCGTCTATGAAGTAGGAAACGTTCTCCCTGCCGTCATAGTTGAAGCCTGCCGCGTCAGTAGCGATGTAATACTTGTTGTCCGTAGTGAGATCTCCGTTGCCGAGGATCATGGTGTAAAGTTTCTCGTCAGACTTAACTCCGACAAGGTTGACTGTCGTCTCGTGCTTTGCGAAGTTGCATACCGAGTTCCAGTCGGAGAGATCGAAGTCGTCGAGTACAAGGTCAAATGTGGTCCTGTACTTCGGTACCTTTGCAAATGACCCGTTCTTGCTGTCTCTTGCGGGAGTCCAGCCCTCGGGAGTGAGACGCTCGTAGGTCTCCTCGTCTGTCTGAACGTCGTTACGGTCTACGCAGATGTAGAGGTCGTCGTTGACAGCCTCTGTGATCTCCTTAAGAGTCTCCATGGGAAGTACCCACTCAGCGCAGTACTCGCCGGACTTTGAAGTAGGCTTGAATACCTTCTCGTAGCCCTCAACGTTCTGCTTCTTCATGTTCCACTCGAGGATGACAGGCTCTGCAGTGTAGAAGATCTCGAGGTTTCTGTCATCACCGTATGAGTACCAGTCCTGGATCAGGACATCGCCTGTGTTGTGCTTTGCGTATCCGCTGTGGATGAAACCGGTGCTGTCGTCGTTGTCAGTACCGATGAAAAGGCTTGTGGTGTAAGCTGCCGATGACTCGGGATCCGTAACACCCTTGATGGTCGTCATGACGTAGAGAGCGTCATTTGTCCTAATGGCGTAGAGATCGCCCAGAGTTCCCTCGCCGTGTCCGATGGGCTGTACTCCGGCCCAGTCGGAGGGATCACCGTCAACTGTGATCGCAGGAGCGTCCTCGTCGATGGGGGGCTCAACATGAAGGTACTTGCCCTCATCATCGGGAAGTCTCTCGCCTGCGTCCTCCATGTAAACGTCAAAGACCTTCTCCGAAAACTCAAGGTTCTCGAGAGGTATGCAGATCTCAAAGCCGCCGTCGGCCTTTGAGAAGCCCTGCATGATCTTTCCGGTGTCGACCTTCCTGCCGTTCTCGATCCTGTAGACCGCGCCGTTTGCCTTGATCTGGTACTCAGCGCTGTCCGTGAGGACTGTAGCGGTGAAGTTGTTGGAGAGCTGCTTTGCGGTAGCGCCAACATAGAGGTTTGCCCCGTCTGTAACAGCCTTCAGTCTGATGAGGTTGGAGTTGCGGAAAACTGCATCATAGCTGATCGCATCCCACTGTGACCTTGTTCCCGCGAATTCCTTGGAAGCAAGATATGCCTCAAGCTCTGCGGGTGTGAGTCCTACTATCTCTTCGGAGATAACTTCCTCATAGGTGGGAACCGTGAGGTACTCACCTACGGTTGTAGGACAGTCTGCAGCGTCCGCCCAGTCGTTGCTGACCGTAGCGGCATGGATCCCGATCGATGCGGGGTTGTGCATGTCTTCGAGCGATACTGCGAACTCAAGGATCAGCTTGTCGCTTGAGAGCTCTCTTGTGACAACGGCCGGTGTGCCCTTGAAGCCTTCCCAGTCTTCTCCGTCACCCTCATACTCGTAGAGGATGTCGGTCTCGATCAGGAAATCAGCGCCGATACCATATACATGGTTCGTCAGGTCTCCGTATGTCTCGAAGTAGATATGCCAGGTCATGAAATTGCTCGCATTGGAAAGGTTCATCTTTCCGTAGAGCATTCCGTCCTTTGTGAACGCGGAAAGCTTGTTGATGATGCCGCCGCCCGCATATAAGGGAGTGATATAGTTCCAGTCCTCCCCGTTTCCGTCGATCACGATGCCCTCTTCGTCATCGGCTTTCGCCGTAGATGCAGGCATGGATGCAAGGAAGGGGATGATAAGAGCCAGCGCCATCATAAAGGCGATCATTCTCTTGTATAGTTTCTTCATGTTCAGTGCCTTTCCTATTGTTTCTGTGAAAAAAACAGGCAGGACATGATTTTTCCTGCCTGTTTTTTGTTGTTTGTTATCTCACACTTTCTCTCCCACCCTTATCGCCATACTTCAGCCGAAGTCGTGCTTGCAGCCGAGATACGGACTTTAGAAGAGTCCTGTGGATAAGACTTAGTTCTGGTAGCCGTTCTCAGCGAAGAAAGCATCGAGCTGTCTGTTAACTTCTGCTACGTACTCATCGATACCTGCTTCTTTGAGGTGCTGAACAGCTGTATCATAGCTGCTGTCGAAATCTACATAACCGCACTCGATAGGAGTGAACTCCTGCTGGATAACTTCTGTGATAGCGGTCTCGATCTCAAGAACGTTCTCGTTGTTGAAGTGG
>JAGDDC010000204.1 GCA_017958245.1 Lachnospiraceae bacterium | reverse complement strand
TGCGTCGATGTTTGCGTTTATGTAGTCGGGATCCATGGCGTACTCGTCGGGGATCGGGTTTCCTACTACCATACCGCCCGAGAGACCGCAGTCGCTCTTGACCTTCATTGCCTTTGCAACCTCTGCGGGAGTGTCGAGCCTGTAATCAACCTTGAAACCGCTCTTTGTCGTGTAGAAGGCGGGCATCTCCTCCGTCCCGCAGCCTATCACCGTGACTCCCGTGGTCTCGAGGTACTCAAGCGTGAGCCCTATGTCGAGTATCGACTTGCAGCCTGCGCAGACAACGCACACGGGAGTCTGAGCGAGCTCCTCGAGATCCGCGCTGATATCCATGGTCGTCTCGGCTCCTCTGTGAACTCCGCCGATACCGCCCGTTCCGAACACCTTGATGCCTGCAAGACTTGCTGCGATCATGGTCGTTGCGACCGTCGTAGCGCCGTCCATCCCCTTCGCAAGGAGAACCGGAAGATCGCGGCGGCTCGCCTTTGTGACTGCGAGGCCCTTCTTGCCGAGATACTCGATCTCGTCCTTCGATACTCCGACGGTCATCTTGCCGCCGATGATCGCGATCGTTGCGGGTACCGCGCCGTTCTTGCGCACGATCCTCTCAACGTTTAAGGCTGTCTCCACGTTCTTCGGGTAGGGCATGCCGTGGGAAATGATGGTCGACTCGAGCGCTACCACGGGCTTGCCCGCTGCAAGCGCCTCTTTTACTTCATTTGAAACAACAAGATACTTCTCAAGATTCATGATCTGATCCTCCTGTATATGATTCATACTCGCTTCTCTTGTCCGAAACGTCCGGCCTCACGCTATCACTTCCTGCGTGAGCTTCATCCTGTCTGCGATGGCCGTCTCTGACATCTGCGTGTTCACTGCGCCGTTGACCTCCATGCACACCGCTGCTGCCGCCAATCCGTAGGGCACGGATTCCTCGACCTCTCTGCCCTTCATGAGCGACCAGACGATGGCTCCCGTCATGGCGTCGCCACACCCTGTCGTGTTGACGAGCTTGCCGGGCAGGCAGGGGAAGTACCTCTTTCTGCCCTTTGTCATGTACAGGGCGCCCTTCCCTCCGAGCGATATGACCAGATGCTGTACGCCTCTGTCGAGCAGCACCTGTCCCGCGCGCTCCGCCGACTTGTCGTCAGTTACCTCTATGCCGCTCAAAGCGCCGAGCTCAAGCCTGTTAGGCTTCATGAGGTATATCCGGTCGAGTACGTCCGCGTATTTCATGACCTTGGTCGTCGACACCGGAGCCGCAACTATCGGCACCGTGCTCCTCTCCGCGAGATACTCGATCGTCTCCTTGGGGAGGTTGTCGTCTATCACAAGATACTGACCCTTGTTTATGATGGGTATCCTTGTCTCCATGAACTCGGGTGTGAGCTTCTCATATATATCCATGTCGCTGATCGCAACCGACATGTCCCCCGCTGCGGTGTTCACGCAGAGGTAGGTCGATGTCCTGCTGCCTGCGACCTTCAGGGAATGCCTGAATTCAAGCCCTATCGAGCGGAAGTTCTTCTCAAGCTCCGTCTCGTAGAAATCGTCTCCGAGAGCGGTGATCATCTGAACGCTCGCTCCGAGCCTGCAGAGGTTGTCCGCGACGTTTCGCCCGACGCCTCCGAAGGATATCTCGAGATGTCCCGGATTGGAATCCTCACTCTTCAAACTGTCGTAAGGAGTTCCGCTTATATCTATGTTGACTGCACCTACTACCGTTACATAGTTCTCTTCCGTGAGAACATATCCCTTGCCTCTGATCATACCTTTTTTCATAAGGTTTGAGATGTGGACCGCCGCCGACGATCTTGTGATGCCCGCCCTGTCGGCGATCTCCTGCTGGGAGATCATAGGATCCTCCTTGATCCACTCATAGATCTGTGACTCTCTCTCTGTCATACCCTTCCTTTCTGCATTCGGCCTGATAAACTAATGTTTACTGTCTAATCACATGCTTACACCACTATAAGGCCTGTATTACATTTTGTCAAGCATCTTTTTTAAATCAAATGATTTTTTAACCGAAGTTCCTCCGGGGGAAGATCATTTGAGGATATCGAGCGATGACGCGAGGATGTGATAGACGCTGGTCATCTGCTCGTCTTCTGTCGGCGCGTACACTACCTGAGTGAGCCCGCCGTCCTTGCGGGCGATCGTGAAGCTGATCTTCTTGTCCTTGACATGATCGACATAGATCCATTCTTCTCCGTTGATGTCTATCTTGCGGACGTGTTCCTCTCCCTCCTGCTTTATGCTCTCCTCACGGAAGCTCTCAAGGGAGGCATATCCGTTCTTCATATCTTTTATGCGGATATAGCATTTGCCGTATGTCATATCCTCCATCACAAATTTTTTGATCACGAAATTTGCGGCTTCCTTGTCAGTGACCTTGGCCTCAGAGTAATCATTCGGGATATAGATCTTGATCCCGGCCCCCTTGACCTTCACGTACTCTCCTTCGATGTCTCTTATCAGGCTGGATTTCACGATATCCGACCATTTGTATTCCAAGACATCATCCGACCCTGCTTTTTTGAAGATCATCTTTGTACCGTTCATGGAGAAGGTTATCTTGTCCCCGTCACGTTCAATGGGCGTTTCGCCGTATCCGAAGTCTATGGAGACAGACTTCCACGTGGGGAAGATGGTGTCGGGCCCGTAATTCAAAACCGCTGTCCCGTCTTCCTTCAGCTCGAGCTCGATCATATCCATCCCGATGAGGTTGAGAATGGCGAGAAAAGTCGGTGTCATGTCCACATCGTCTTCTATGTCGCCGCCGATCAGGGCGTACTTGCCCACCAGCTCCTCATCGATGTCCGCGTTCTGACCTGCTGTGAGCTTTGACAGGTCCGCCGTATCGTTCGCAAAATACCTCACGTTGAACTGGAACTCAAAAGAGACGATCCCGTCCTTTGCCTCGGCGATGTACTCGCTGCCGTCTATCTCAAGCTTCAGGGCCTCGTCGCCCTGCGGCTCCCATGCCTTTATGACCCACTGGGCGCTTCCTATGCTAAAGCGTCCCGTTCCGTCGTCGTAGAGGAAGAGCTCTCCGGCCGTGTCCGTGAGATTGAGTTCGCCGTCTCCGACGAACTTGTCCGCCACATATCTGTATGTACCCGCGTGCGCTGCAAATGCGGGATCTGCCGTGGGTTCGGGCACCTCGACCGTCGGAGTGGGCGTGGGTTCCTCCGTGGGCGTGGGCTCCTCCGTGGGTTCTGCCTCAGGTGTGACACCGGATCCGGCATCCTGCTCCTCCGGGTCTGAGCCCGAGACGGTCACACGGCCCTCCTTCTCGTTTATCTTGTCTATCAGACTGCCCCCTGCCGGCTCGCTGCTGCTGCAGCCCGCAAGTGTCAGGCACATAGCGACTGCCATGACGAGGGCTGTCAAGGTTCTTGTCTTCTTCATGGGGACTCCTTTCCGCGATCTTTCGCTGTGAGCTTGCCCGTCAGGCTGCGTTCATCTTGTCAAGCCTTCTGTTCCTGAAGTAAAAAGCTATGTCGAGGCTTACCATGCAGATATTCAGCACATAGAAGAACATCACGTACCACTTGAATCCCGCGGGGTTTATGATCTTGCCCACGATCCCGGCAACATAGCCCGTGAAGATGCACAGCAGAAAGGCGATGGATTTGCCCTTCGCAGTCCTCGCTTTCCAGGACTTGATGGCGTTCAGCGGCCAGGAAAAACCAAAACAGATAAGCATGATGATCTCACACAACTCAAAGAATTCCATATAAAACTACTTCCTTTCTCAGGTGAACCCTTTTATTCATCCGTCCTCAGACGGTTTTGTTTCCTCGCGTAGTCGGGGAGGAGCTTGGGTGAGAGCTCATTTGACCTGCTCCCAAGACTCTGCCTCTCCTCCTCAAACGCCTCGAGATGGCTCAGCGTGAGTCTTCCGCTCTTGCTCTGCGCTGCGTGCTCCGCAGCGTTTATGCCCGCGTTTCGGCCAAACACTATGATGTCCAACAGGCTGTTTCCCATGAGCCTGTTCCTTCCGTGGATGCCGCCCACGACTTCACCCGCGGCGTACAGCCCGCCAACCTCCGTCTGTCCGTCCACGCCGATCTTCAAGCCGCCGTTTTGGTAGTGGAGAGTCGGGTAGACAAGTATCGGCTCCTTTCGTATATCTATGCCGTGCTTTGCAAACATCCTGAGCATGGCGGGGATGCGCTTCTCTATGGTGTCCACGCCGTGCCTC
>JAGDDC010000203.1 GCA_017958245.1 Lachnospiraceae bacterium | reverse complement strand
TAGCGGAGTTGAGCTTTTGCGAGCCGCTTGTGTTGTTGCCCTCGAACTTGTAGTAGATCTTCGCCGGAGTCTGAAGCTTCTCCTCGAGGCAGTAAGCGCGAACGAGCGGCGAAGGGCGGTACATCTTGTAGAAACTCCTGATCTCCTCCGGGATCTCAAAGAACGCCGTCTTGTCGTCGAGCTCCTGCTTGATGAGCTCTTCGCAGAAGACGGGGGAGAGCTCCGCAGCCTTCATGGGTTCGAGCGTGCCGGGGTTGAGGAGCGGCGCGGGCTTGTTCTTCATATCAGCCCTCATGTTGTACCAGCTCTTCGGCATCTCCTTTTCTTCAAGATAGATTTTGTAAGGGATGTTAGCGTCTTTACTTGTCTTCATAGTCTTCCTTTCTTCCTTCCTTTATTTCTCCGCAAATGCGCCGCCTTAGGGCTCTGCCCCGGCAAAACACGCTTATGCTCAGTTGCCTCCGAAGAGTCCTTTCACGGAATCCACGGCATTCTCGAGCAGGTTGCCGCCCGAGGCTGCATCATCTTTTTTGCCTCCGGTGATACCGGAAAGAGCGCTCTTTACGCCCGCTACGATCTGATCCTCGATCCCATCCGGAATATCGATCCCGATGATGCTCTCAACGGTCTTCACGGGGTTTGAAGTGAAATCAGACATCAGGTTGGGGTTTGACTTGATCTTTGCGACAATTTCTTCGATCTTGGCTTTAACGTCCATCTTCATACCTCCTCAAGTATGTATGATAACCTTGCAAATGATGCATCATTTGCGTGTAATCCTGTAAAAGTCATTCTAACACACAACTTGCCGGCCGTCAAAGAAAATCGCTTTATCACTTTAAAAAGTTGATGCCATAAAGGACTGTCATCATAAAGAAGTCCAGAAAGCCGTTGACACTTCAGAAAAGAATATGCTAACCTTTAAATATATTATATGAAAGTCTTTCCTGCGCATACTGCAAATGTTCAGCTTTAGGAGGCGATCGATATGAGGATATACGGGCTTAGCGAATACATATTGAGTTTCTTTCCTGTCCTGCTCTGCGTGATAGGACTACTCCTTGTCATACTCTTTAACCGCGGCGCGCAGCAGATCACAAAGAAGTATCTCATCATCAGCAACGTCGATCTTCTCCTGCTGACGATCATCGAGTATCTGAACATCTGGGGGCAGAACGAGGACGGGGGCAAGACGATGCTCACGGTCACCATGATCCTCGTGTATGCGCTGCAGAGCGTTCCAATCTTCATGATGGTCCTGTGCCTGAGAGGGCCGAAGCCGAGGAGCTGGATCTTTTCCATCCCGCTCGTGCTCAACGTGTTCTTTGTATCCACGGCACTCTTCGAGCCGCTGGTCTTCAGCTATGACGATGAGGGGAAATTTGTCCGCGGCTCGCTGTTCTTCGTACCCTATACTTTCATGGTGATCTACATCGCAATCCTCGCTTACTACACCTTCAAGATGGTCGGCAGGAGTTACGCTATGGAGGCCCTGATCGTTGTGTTCGTGCTCCTCGCGGTAATGACGAGTGCGGCGCTCGAGATATTCGCAGGCATGATGAGTTTTGTCTGCCAGGCGCTCGCTGTGGGCAACCTGCTGTATTACCTGTATATACATGTTCAGGGAGAGGCGCGGGATCATTTGACTATGCTCCTCAATCGCTCGTCTTTCTATCAGGACGTCAGGAAAAAGAGATCGAAGATCAAGGGCCTGATCCTCGTGGACATGAACGAGCTCCGTTGGATCAACGACAACATCGGCTATGACAAGGGCGACAGGATGCTCTCGTCGCTCGCGGAGTTCCTCTCGGACCATCTGGGCAGGGAGTATCCTCTCTACAGGGTCTGCGGCGATGAGTTCGCAGCTCTTGTGCTCGAGGAAGACAGGAAAGAGGTCGAGGCGATGGCAGTGCAGCTCAAGGATGCCCTCAAGCAGCACAATTTCAGCGTGTCCCTCGCGGTCGCGTTCACGGAAGATATCAAGGAGAAGCGCGGAAAGATCGACAGCCTCCTAAACCTCGCAGAGAACGAGGTCTACAAAGAGAAGTGCTATATGCGTGAGCACGGACTGGTGCGTCACCGCGACGAGAGCGCATGACCGTTCTTCTGTAAAAGACATATTCTAAGAAAAAAACGAGCCTGCTGACAAAACTTGGATGAAAAAAAGCATCCCCCGTTTTCAAACGAAAGCGGGGGATTTGTTTTATCTATGCAGTTTTCTGAGTATGACTGGTTTATTCACCGGAACCCTCGTCCGGCCGTCATCTCTTTATGAGCTTTACCCCGTAGTAGTCCTCCATGCCATATTCTTTCAGACACTGATCAAGTGTCATGCGGTCCTCGACCTGCGAAGTATAGCTCAAAAGCCTCTCGTAAGCCCAGAAGGCACCGATCCTCACTTCCTTGTTGAAGGGGAGGAACTTGCGGGTGTATCCCAGACTCATCAGTGAATTCCTGCCGTCGGAGTCCCTGATAGTGATATGATCGTCGAGACCGTTCTTGGTCTGACGGTACACTCTCTGCATATAAGTCTCCTGCGAATCCACTATGGCCTGCGCTTCGGGGCTTAAGTCACAGAAGAACGGCACGAGCTTTATATCAACGGGCGCTACTTCCTTGAAGGGCGATCCCATCCTCTTTCCGGTGGTGTCGATGTACAGGGTCTGATACTTCGTATACTCCGGATGCATGATCGCGAGATAACTGAGCTTGTACTTCGTTCCGCCATATTCGAGACCATTCTCTTCTTTCACAGTCTTTGCGCCACGGTTGCAGTCTTCCACGAGAAAGGCGATGTTCGAACCATCCATACCCGCATAATACTTGGTCGCCCAGATATAGGACGTATTCTCCTCAGTCCAGTTCCAGTCCAGATCTTTGCGATAGTTCTTCTCGTCCATAGTGTCATGAATCAGGACCGCCTTGGTCGCTGAAGGATCGTCAAGGGACGTTCCGGACCAGAAGCAGATGCGGTCCTTGTACGTGTCATCGAAAAACTCCTTGTATTCCTTGATATGGTTTTTCTCATCATATCCGTTCAGCCTGTCCTCGAGTATCCTGTCCAGAGTGTATTTGGCTACTCCGTTCTGCCCGTTGTCAGCGGTAAAATCCGTGAAATCGATGAAATAATACACCCCTTTGTCCTTCACATACATGTACTGGTGACCACAGGTGGAGTGTACGGTGACAAACCCGGTCTCCTCGTAATCGCCCTCGAGCAGATAGTTCCCGACCATGGCGGTATGCATGCATACGCCACAATTGCCGAGGATGTTGATCTTCGCGGAGTTCTCGGTCTGCCAGCCCTGCATGGCTGCGCCCATGTTGCCGAGTTCGTCCTCGTTGTAGCTGTACCTCGTCAACGTGAAATACAGCCACTGATCGGCTACGGTCTTGATGTTCTTCTGAAGGTACTTGCAGATCACATTCTGATTGTCCTCGAGAACGCCATACCAGCCGCCGTCCGTTACGCTGTCTATCGAGTACAGGAAGTTCACGAATTTCTTGTTCTTTGCGAGCTTCAGATCGTACAGGGCGCCATACTTGTCAAACAGATTCTTGCCCGTGCCTTTCGTTGAAGCCTTCTCGATCTCGCTCTTGCTCCAGTTCGAATAAGTGGGTTTCCAGGTCTTGATCGTGAACCTGCTCGCCTCCTCTGAGACAGTGGTCTCTGCCTTCGGCTTTTTCTTCTTCGCCTTCGCAAATGATTCCGCCTCAGGCGCATAAACAACTACGGAAAAAGTCAGAACGAGCAGCATCAAAAACGCCAGCGCTTTTTTCATACGACGAACTCCTTTCGCAAATGACGGGAAACTCCGTCAAAAAATGCGTCGCATCGGATGCGCTCCGGTGCGACGCATAGTGATCCCTTGATCAGTAATTCTCTTTGTGTACCTCGAAGTAGCTCTGAGGATGAGCGCATACCGGGCATACCTCCGGCGCTTCGGTGCCGACTACGATGTGGCCGCAGTTTCTGCACTCCCAAACCTTTACTTCGCTCTTCTTGAACACTTCCTGCGCCTCAACGTTGTGGAGCAGTGCGCGGTATCTCTCCTCGTGCTTCTTCTCGATAGCCGCAACGCCGCGGAACTTCGCTGCC
>JAGDDC010000018.1 GCA_017958245.1 Lachnospiraceae bacterium | reverse complement strand
TTCGGAACAAGCCTGTCGAATGAATGTGTTCCCTGTCCGAAGTCTTTCATGAGGAGCACAATGCTTATAAGACCGTCCTGCACTCTCCCGTCTACCGATTCACCGATGATGCATTCGGCCTTGTTGATGCTGTCGCTGAAGCTGAGTATCTCGTTCTTGTAGTCAGCCATGGTCACGATACGGTTGCGGCTTCCGATGATGTTGGCCGCCCTGTTGACGGCACTGTCCACAGATTCGATACTGCTTCCGCCGTAAGCGGGGAACGGATTGTAGATGCCTCCGAGGAAGTCGATCCTGTTCATGGTGTCCGTGAGCTCGCCCGCGCGGACATTTGCATCCGCACCGCTGCAGCTTCTGGCGATCACACGTACCGCGGTCGAATCCGTGACCGAAGGAACGGCCACATGCACACCGTCTCCGAAGACTACCGATCCCTGCTGCCTGTCAAGAACGTAGTGGCGGTCGCCCTCATGAGAGCGGTCGAAGTTGCCGACTTCTTCCCACAGAACAAAGAAATCGTTTATGTTGCCGTACGTATCATACTCAGCGTACGCTTTGTCCGGATCACTGCTCATGATCTCTTTCATCTCTTCCGTGGTATGCTTATTGACTTCGTTTACCCATACCTGCGCGTCAAGGATATTCGACGAGGAAAGGTTGAAGCGCACGCTCGGAGTCTCCTTCAGGATGTAGAAGTCCTCGGGCACGTGTGTGTCGATGTTGCTGACATCGACTGCATTTATGATCAGATTCTTGATCACCGGGCGGTATACGCCTTTTGCCCCGAAGTGACCATTAACGTCAAGGATCCTCAACCAGAACCGCTTTCTTCCTTCGATCGTGGTTGCGGCCATATCCTCCGAAGGGATAAACCGCAGCTGTCCGGTGCGTGCGAGACTGTCCGTCTTGTCGATCACCTGCAGAGGTTTAAAACCGTCTATCGTAGAGTATTCGAATCTGAGAGTCGTGCCGACATAAGCGGACTCGTCCTCGAGGACCATAAGCATTGAGACAGGTCCCGCCGCAAACTTCCTGTCAAAGCCGAAATAAAGAGCATTGTCGGTATACGGGCTCACTCTGAAGGCAGTGATGCCTTTACCCGACATGAGAGCCATGGTGGCATCCTCTGTAGCTATCCTGTTCACGACTTCAACACGCTCGGGGCGGACGAAGCTGTCGCCGTACGTGTACTCGACCGTGGCGTTCTTGATTATGGGGTAGTTGTGATTGCAGGGCATCATGTAGCAGTTGTTGCATCTGATGGTCTGGAATCTTATCGCTCTGCCGCGACCACCGTCCTCGATCCAGTCCTCGGGCGCAATGAACGAGAAGGAACGTCTGCCCGCTTCACCTGCGGCAAACATCTCCGACTAGTCGTTCATAAGCATCAGTCTCTTCCAGCCCGTCTTCGAGGAATACTCGATGGAGATCTCATCGACATAGGACTCGACAACTCTCGTATTGATCGCGAGATGAGGCTTTCTCTTGACAACCTTCAGAGAATCCTCGATCTGCGCATATGACATGGTCACAGGGTTCACGCCGAACTCAACATCAAAAGAAACAGTGATCTTTGCTCCCACTCTCGAGAAATAATCATCATGCCTCATGAAGCATTCCTGAAACATGGCGAGCTTGTCACCGAAAGGTCTGAAGTTTGTGGGGTCGAGGTCCGTGCCCAAAGTCGAAGCCGACTTGAAAGGCTGCTTTTCGCCTTCGGAAGAAAATTCGATCCCTTTAACGCATATATGATCGTTCACGGCTTCCGCGGCTTCGATGACAAATACCGAATACTCGCGGTCGCGCATGATCTTGCGGCAGTCGCCGCTCTTTTTGAGGCAGAGCACATCCTCGCCGATAAGCTTTATTTCATCAAATGCGCTGAGCCCTTTCTCAGTCAGGTACGAAAGCCTGTATGTCCCGTTCACGATCTTCTTTGCAAGGTCGTCGGGACTGTCGATCTTCATCAGGATCTTCTCGTCCTTGATGTCAAAATAAAACGAATGGAAAATAAGGAGTCCGTTCCGTCCGAGCTCGGCTCCGCAGTCGTCAAATGCTGCGAAAGGCTTAAAGCCGGCCGTTTCGGTCTCGGTCTGTGCGGCGCCCGCGTCACCCTCTGCTAAGACGTCCTCTTCCGCCGTGATTCCCTCGAGCTCCGGCATAAGCGCCATTCTCTTCGAAGGACCGTAGATGTTTCTGATGGTGCCGGTTTTTGAGTCTGTCGAAAGGATATCCGTGAGCTTTGAGCTCGTGATGTACATGGGATGGGCGGTTTCAAAGATGACCCTGTCCTCGCCTTCACCGCCGTAGATCTTCGTTCCTTTCGCAACGTAGCTTCCGTTGATCAGTCCCGAAGAAAGCTCCATGACAACCATGGTCGAAGCCGGCTGTGCGGGCATAAGGGATACTCCCGCCATGTTTGCCAGCTCGGCATGGTATACATCAAGAAGCTCATCATAGCGACTCGTGTTTTCCGCCACCTGATCCGCAAAGATCATCGCGATCACGGAACCGATATCGGGATTCTTTGTATCAAAATGCCACTCGGGTACATAGACCTTTGAGAGAGTTTTTATCTGCTCTCTGATATCCGCAGCCTTTCTCCCGTCGAGATCAACTCTGCTTTGTTTCATCCATAGCCTCCTCTACAGCACCGTACAGATAGAAAGGAAATACCAGATTGTCCTTTGTGTTGGTGTCCGTGACCGTGTACGCAATGTCGACCATCAGATATCCGGGCTTCGACTGACTGTCAAAAGAGATCGTCACATCGGAGATCCTCGGCTCAGCCGTTTTCAGATCATTGACAAGATCCATCCGCAGGATATTGAGCACGGTCGCGTTGGGCTCCGTGAACGCAAATCTCTGGATCTCCGTACCGAAATCGGGCCTGAGCCAGCGCTCCGTCTTCTGTGTCATGAGTATCATGTAGACGGATTCCTTTACGTTTTCAAGTTCGCTCGATGTCTCAAACCGTCCGGTGGTCGGATTCACCGCGGGAGGGAATTTCATCCCTGTTCCTAAAAAAGCTTTGGCCATTTTTAACTCCTATCCTATCCAACGTTTATGGTGCCGCCCTTAACAAGCGTGCTTCCTTCCGCTTCGATCTTGGCCGAACTGCTCGCCTTGACCGCGTAATTCATAGCTTCCACATTCATGTTCTGCTGAGAACTCAACTTCATGTCACCCGATGCGGCAAGCTCGATCTTTTCATTGGCTGTGACCTTGAAGTTGTCGCATTTTATCGAAACGTTTCCCTTGCCGTTCGCAACTTCAAGAGTCGCCGTGATGTTGTTCTCACCGACCTTGACCTCGACCTTTTTCTGTGCCAGAACACTGATCAGTCCGTCGGCTTCCTTGGTCTTAAGCGAGATGAAGTTCTTGTTCTTTTTGTCCTTGAAGTCGGAGATCATGATCGATTCTTCCTTCGAATCGAGCTCCATGTAGAGCTTTCCTTCAAAAAGCTGCAGGCGGAGCTT
>JAGDDC010000202.1 GCA_017958245.1 Lachnospiraceae bacterium | reverse complement strand
GAACTCCGATAGCATCAGGCATGTTCCCGCCGTGCTCGTTGATCATCTTTACGTATTCCTGCGGAACTGATGACGCTCCGTGAAGAACGATCGGGAATCCCGGAAGTCTCTTCTCACACTCGTGGAGCACGTCGAATCTGAGCTGTGGCTTTGTGCCCGGCTTGAACTTGTACGCGCCGTGTGATGTTCCGATCGCGATAGCGAGTGAATCACAGCCTGTTCTGGATACGAACTCCTCAACCTCCTCAGGGCGTGTGTAGCTCTCCTTGCCTGACTCGACAACTACTTCGTCCTCGATACCTGCAAGTGTTCCGAGCTCTGCCTCAACAACGACACCCTTGTCGTGAGCGTACTCAACGACCTGCTTGGTGAGTGCGATGTTCTCCTCGAAAGGCTTTGAGGAAGCGTCGATCATAACTGATGTAAAACCGCCGTCGATACATGACTTACAAAGCTCAAATGTATCGCCGTGGTCAAGGTGAAGTGCGATCGGGATCTGAGGATTCTCAGCTACAGCTGCCTCTACAAGTTTTACAAGATAAGTGTGGTTTGCGTATGCTCTCGCACCCTTGGAAACCTGAAGGATAACAGGGCTGTTGAGCTCGCCTGCTGCCTCGGTGATACCCTGAACGATCTCCATGTTGTTGACGTTGAATGCGCCTACTGCGTATCCGCCGTCATAAGCTTTTTTAAACATCTCGGTGGTTGTAACTAAGCTCATATTGTTTTACCTTCCTTTACTATAAATATGACAACTTCATTTGCGATTATATCATAATCTTCCCAAATTGCAAGTGGCGCGTGCCCTGCACCTTCTTTTTCTCCTCTTAACGCAGTCCTTGCAGGGCTTTACAACGAAGAACAGGTGAGTTAAAATCACTTAACAAGAGCTTTTAGGGGGCTCTACTGTACAGATACGGAGGCTTTGCAAATGAACAGATATAGAAAGATTCTTGCGATATTGGCGGTCCTTGTCCTTGCAGCCTGCGTGCTTGCGGGCTGTTCAAAGGCAGAACCCGTGGATGTGAGAGTGGCGGCGCTCAAGGGGCCCACTGCCATGGGCATGGTTTCCTTCATGGAGAAGGCGGATTCCGGCAAATACACAGACAACAAGTACAGTTTTCAGCTGATGGGCGCGGTAGACGAGGTCTCACCTCTGCTCGTAAAAGGTGACATCGATATAGCGGCGCTTCCCGCAAACCTCGCATCGGTGCTGTTCAACAACACCGACGGCGGCGTAGAGGTGCTCGCAGTCAACACTCTTGGCGTGCTCTACATAGTGGAGAACGGCAGCGCGGTGAGCTCCGTTGAGGACCTCCGCGGCAGGAAGATCTACGCGAGCGGCAAGGGTGCGACACCCGAGTACGCTCTGAACTATATACTAAAGGGCAACCAGATCGACCCCGATTCGGATGTGACGATCGAGTGGAAGAGTGAGCATGCCGAGTGCCTTGCGGCACTCATGGAGGAGGAGGGAGCGATCGCCATGCTTCCCCAGCCTTTCATCACAACAGCGCAGACCAAGAGTGACAAGGTTCGCGTGGCACTCGACCTCAACGCCGAGTGGGACAAGCTTCAGAAGGACAGCGAGAACCCTTCGGGCCTCATAACCGGAGTCGTCGTTGCAAGGAAGGAGTTCGCCCGGAATAACCCCGACGCTGTCGAGATGTTCCTGAAGCACTACCTGGATTCCGTTGAGTTCGTGAACACCAACAACAGCGAGGCTGCTGCACTGATCGGAAGCTACGGGATAGTTCCCGAGGAGGTTGCAAAGAAGGCGATCCCCGCCTGCAACATAGTTTACATCACCGGAAAGCAGATGAAGGAGATACTCTCCGGATATCTCGAAACACTCTTTGAGCAGAACCCCAAGGCTGTCGGCGGGGCGCTTCCCACTGACGGATTCTACTACGGAGCAGATTGACACGTGTTCGGGAATTGATTTTGGAGAATCATATGAACAGGGAGGGAAAGGACAAGATAACCGTGTGGGCGGTGCTCTTTTGGCTGGCGGTCTGGGAGGTTGTGAGCCTCGCGATCGGCAACAAGGTGCTCCTCGTCTCACCGGTGAGCGCGATCAAAACCCTGGGCGAACTTGCCGTGACAGGGGAGTTTTGGCGCGCGGTCCTTTTTTCCTTGCTGCGTATCACGGCAGGGCTTTTTCTGGGCATTGCGCTCGGGACCCTGCTCGCTTTTTTATCTTCGCGCAACAGGATCGCGAGAAGGCTCATCGCCCCGCTGCTGGCGGCGGTCAAGTCCGTCCCGGTGGCATCATTTGTCATACTCGCGCTTGTGTGGGTATCCTCAAAGCACCTCGCCATCCTCATCTCGTTTCTGATCGTCCTGCCCGTCATGTACACGGGAGTGCTCTCGGGCATTGAGAACACGGACGCGATGCTGATCGAGATGGCGGAGGTCTTTCGCATACCGCGGGGCGCAAGGGTGAGATACATATATCTCTCGCAGGTCATGCCCTACTTTAACTCCGCGCTCAAGGTTGCCCTCGGACTGTGCTGGAAATCAGGCATAGCCGCGGAAGTCATAGGGATCCCCAAGGGGTCCATAGGTGAGGGTCTCCAGCAGGCCAAGGTGTATCTGAACACCGGCGAGGTCTTCGCATGGACGATCACGATTGTGGTTTTGTGCGTGTCATTTGAAAAGCTGGTGGTCCTTCTGATGCGCCTTGCAGAGAAGAGGCTTTCCGCGATGCCCGAGCGCGCGGTAAAAGATACCGCTGGAGAGGCGGATACCTGCACGGAAGACAGCTTCGGGGGGATCCGCATAAACAACATAGTAAAGACGTTCGACGGGAAACGGGCGCTTGACGGGTATTCTCTTTATATAAAGCTGTCGGAGGTTACTACAGTCATGGCTCCCTCGGGCTTTGGAAAGACTACCATGCTGAGGATCGTTGCGGGGCTTGAGCAGGCGGATTCCGGTGAGGTTGAGTTTGGCGCAGCGCCCCTGACAGAGGAGAGCGTCTCCGGATCTGTGCCCCCTGAATTGAAGATGGGAGTGGTCTTTCAGGAGAACAGGCTCTGTGAGAACCTTGATGCCATAGTGAACATAAGGCTTGCAAACAGGGTCTGCACCGCAAATGAGGCACGCCTTGCACTCGGCCTTGTCGGCATGGAAGACTGCGCGGACAGGCCGGTATCGAAGCTTTCAGGCGGACAAAAAAGGAGAGTCGCACTGCTCAGGGCTCTGCTCTCGGGCAGCAGGCTGATGCTCCTTGACGAACCGTTTGAGGGGCTCGATGAGGAAACCAAGCTAAAGGTCATGGATTACACGAAGCGCATGACCGAGGGAAAGACCGTGCTCTTGATCACGCACGATAAGTCTGAGGCGGAGTATTTTGAGAAGAAGGGGCAGCAATGATCTTTGATACACATACACATTATGATGATGAGGCATTTGACGGGGACCGCGAGCAGATGCTTGAGGAGCTGAAGGCGGCGGGTATCGGCAAAGTGGTAGCTGTGGCGGCGGAGCTTGAGAGCATCCCGAAGGTG
>JAGDDC010000201.1 GCA_017958245.1 Lachnospiraceae bacterium | reverse complement strand
TATCGATCCGTTTCAGATGGATGGGGTGCCGCATGACGCCGCGATCGTGCTGGTGACGCACGATCACTATGACCATTTCTCGAAGGAGGATATCGAGAAGGTCTGCTGCAGGGACACCGTGCTGGTCGTGCCGGAGAAGATGGCAGTCAAGGCAAATGACGTATCTGCCCATGTTAAAGAGATCAAGACTGTCGTGCCCGGAAAACACTATGAAGTGAAAGGCCTCGAGTTCGAGACGGTGGTTGCCTACAACGTGGATAAGCCATTTCACCCGAAGAATGCGGGCTGGGTAGGATACGTCCTGATCACGGACGGGCAGCGGATATACATCGCGGGTGACACGGATGCCACTCGGGAGGCAGAGAGCGTGAAATGTGACATCGCGCTGGTCCCCGTCGGCGGCACATACACCATGGACGCGAAGCAGGCTGCGGGGCTTGTAAACACGATCCGCCCGAAGATCGCCATCCCTGTGCATTATGGAAGCGCTGTCGGCAAACCCTCCGACGGAGCCGATTTCGCAAGGCTCGTGAAGGGGGATGTCAAGGTGGAGATAAAGATTGGGTAGGATAAAGGAGCAAAAATGAACCGTAAAAACAACAAGGACAGGGAAGGCGGGCCTTCTAAGAAGGCTTTGACAGTGAGGATGGCAGTGGCAGCGCTGGTTGCGGGGCTGCTGCTTGGCGGGTGCGGATCGGGCACGACAAATGCTCTGGTCTCACCCGGCAGCGGGACTGAGGAGCGCGGGGACAACCCGGCTGAGGAGCGTGGGGACAACTCGGTTGAGGAGAGCCTGGACAAGGCGGCAGAGAGCACCGGCGGCATGGACGAAGCGGCAGAGGAAGCCACAGGGCGCCAGGGTGATGGCGCAGGGGGGACCGGAACGGACACACAGACTGCGACGAGTCTCATGCGCATCAAGTTCGATGAAGATACGGATATCGACCTCAACTGGGGATGGGATCTGTTCGATACGGACGCCTCGCAGTACAGCCATGACCTCGCCATGGCAGCCGTCATCCTGTGCCGTGCGGCTGAGGGTGGCAGCGATGAGATAAAGGCAAGAGAAGAGCAGCTCGGTTTCGGGCACTTCGACTCAGTCTGGTATGGCGGGAGAGAAGACAACATGCAGATGCCCGCTACTTCATTTGCGGCGAAAGAGGTAAGGCTCGGGGACAAAGACAAACTGATCGTGTCCGTCGTGGTGAGAGGCTCGGGGGATACGGGCGACTGGCTCACTAACTTCTACGCGCAGTTTGACGGCTTCTACGGCGCGGCGGAGAACGTGAGGGGCGTGGTAACGGATTACATAGAAAAGCTGAAGAAGGATCTCGGCAAGACGTATTCCGCGGACGATACGATCCTGTTCCTTGCGGGACACAGCCACGGCGCTGCGATGGTGGGGCAGCTCGGGCAAATGCTCGAGGGGACCTACGCGCACCGCAACAAGATCTTCGATTACACATTTGCGTCGCCAAACTACCAGACCTTCAATTATGATACAGAGGGCTTCACGAACATCCACAACATAATCAACAAAGCGGACACCGTGCCAAACGTACCGATCGGATATAAGCGCTACGGGCACGATTGGTTCTACGATCGCGACCGGGGCAATCCGGTTGAAAACCACATCTTAAAGACTTATCTTGCATGCCTGCTCTCGGGGCTGCCCTCCAACATGGGCGAGGGCGCAGAGAGCGGCTATGATGCGGACAGCAAGCATTATAAGGAGGATGCGGACATCTCGCTCGTGGGAGTGTGGCAGAGCGTCGGAGAAGAGGGCTTCGGCCAGG
The DNA here is from genome assembly GCA_017958245.1 of Lachnospiraceae bacterium. Next base: position 598 of record JAGDDC010000201.1, on the reverse strand, counting down.
CGCAGCCCGGGGCGATCGTGACGTTTGAGGCGGACACCTGCAATTTCTTCAGCCCGAGCGACACCTACGAGCTGTACATGAAGGACGGGAAGACTATACTTGCTTGCACAAGCTATATCTTCGCGGAGACGCTTGAGTTCACCGTCAAGATGGACGGCGAGAACAAGGTCACCATCAAAGGCTCGGGCGTCACAACGATCCTTCGGAGAGTGGATACGGATGAGGACGAACCGTCCGGCGGCGAAGACAGTTCGGGCCGGGGCGACGGCGCAGGACTTGATCCGTCCGCGAAGACGCTCAGCGGAACCTACTATTCAACGGATGGCTTCGGACAGGTCTTCACGTTCAATGACAACGGGACCATGACGATGTCGGCGTTCGGGATCAAGGCGAAAGGCACATACAAGATCGCGAACGGAAAGATAAGCATCAGGTACAATTTCCTCGGCGAACAGCTCTGGGAGCCGTCCTTCGAGATCAGGAACGGGTCGGTGTACATCGCAGACGTTGAGTTCGTGAAGAAGTAGGGCGGAGAGGCAACTCTCCGCTTTGTTTTGCTTTAAACGCAAGGTTTCAAGCACAGGTCGGACGCAAACCC
>JAGDDC010000200.1 GCA_017958245.1 Lachnospiraceae bacterium | reverse complement strand
TGTAAGTTATATGCAAGATCGCAGACTGCTTGCTGTCAGCTCATAACAGATAAAGGCATCGGAATCAGGCAAAACCTTTTCCGATGCCTTTTATTATTGTTTGTAAGTGTTGCTTTCCTTCACTCCGCTCTGTATATCTCCACAAAGTCCACAAGGAACCGTGCGGGAAGCTGTTCTTTGTCAACCGCGCCGCCCCACGCGCCAAACTCCGCGGATATGATCAGGTCGCAGGGCACGCTACAGGTCCCGTCCCCGTGCTCATCACCGCCAAAATCAAACAGGAGATGCTCCTTGTCGGTCCCGTCCATATAGAACCTGTAGCCCTCGCTGTCCCACACGTACCACACGTCGTGATAGCTCTCGTAGAAGCTGTCATCTATCAGATCCCGGTTTACTTCACTGTAGGACTTGAGCTCCGGCCCGTATCCGTCCCAGTGAACGCTCATGCAAAACTCGCTCTCATGCGGCACGAGCTCAATGATGTCAAGCTCCGCGCCGTCCGTCGCTCCGTTTCCTATATAGCGGTCGTCCTCCATCTTGTCCGTGAGCAGCCAGAAGGCATACCAGAGGCCGTCTGCCTTGTCGACCTTGAACCTGAAGTGGTAGAGTCCGAAGGTCCCTGCCACGGCTTCCGTCGTTCTGACAGCGCCGCTTTGCGGCCTCCCGTTCTCATCCACCTCGCACGTGATCACCAGGTTCCCATCCTTAACCCCGCTGCAGGACCTGCGCCACACGCCGCCTGCGTCCTGCCTCTCCATCTCGGGGCAGTAACTCCAGCTCTTTAAGTCGAACTCGTCGAACTCATCGCAGAAGGCAAGAACGTAATCACGTCCCTCAAACGAAAGCTTTTCGTTGTGTGCTTCCGGCAGGTCACCCGCGGGCTTCTTCGCGGCCTTCCTCACGATGACCGTGAAGACCTCGGCCCTGCCTCCGAAGACTGCAGACACGAAGCATCTGCCCTTGCGTTTTGCGCGCACAACACCCTTCTTTGAGACGGTCGCGATCTTCCTGTCGGAGCTCCCCCACACGGGCTTCTTCAAAGCCGATGTGAGCGTCGTCTTCTCTCCAACCTTCAGCCTGACAGTGTAGGAAGAGCCTGTCCCCGCGACCGTCGCGGCCTTCGCCTGCGCGGGAAAGCAGAGCATGAGCAGCGTGAAGACCACAGCACTGCAAATGACCCTCCTGCACGCTTTACTTATCCTGATCATGATCCTGTTTTCCCTCCGTATTTGTTCAATACATTTACAAGCTCCATGAGGTTGACAGGCTTGGTGAGATACTCGTCCATGCCGGCATCGACTGCCTTCCTTTTGTCCGTATCGTATGCATGAGCCGTCATAGCGACGATAGGCAGTTCGATCTGCTTCCTCCTGCAGAGATCCTTGATCTCCCCTGCAGCCTCAAAGCCGTCCATAAGCGGCATCTGTATGTCCATGATGACGAGGTCGTAGAGCCTGTCCGCAAATGACGCTCTCACCTTGTCTATTGCGTCTATACCGTTGAAAGCACTGTCCACGGTGAGCCCGAACTCCGCGAGCATGTCGACCAAGAGCTCCCTGTTGAGCCCGTTGTCCTCGACCACGAGTATGTTCATGTCGCCGAAATGTCTCACGAGCTTGATGGGCGCGTCCTCCCCCGGTATCTGAGCTTCCTCGGAGGCGGATCCGTCTGCCTTCTCCGATGAGTCAGCGAAGGCAAAATCCCTGATGATGCGCTTCTCCCGGTCCACGTCGTCACGGCTCGCAATCTTGAGCTCTATGTCTACAGTGATCGTGGTCCCGACGTTCGGCTCACTCACAACGCCTATCGAGCCGTTCATCTTGTCGACGAGGGTTCGCACTATCGCCACGCCGGTGCCGGTGCCGTTGATCTTGCCCCGGCCCGACGCGTAAGGGTCGGCGGCGTAATCAAAGAGATGCTCGCTGACCTCCCTGCTCATGCCGATACCGCTGTCCTTCGTCGTGAAAATATAGTGTGCCGTCCTGTAGTTTTCCTGTCCGTCAGCAGAGTCATCCCTCTGCAAATGACCCTCTCCCTCCGGGATATCACGCTGCTCGAGGGTGACTTCCACCTTGCCGCCGGCCCTCGTGAACTTGACCGCGTTCGCGATCAGGTTGGTCATGATCTGCCTGATCCTTGTGGCGTCGTGGAAGACGAGCGGATCCTTTAAGTCGCTCACGAACGAGAGCGATACGTTCTTGTCCTCCGAGATCGGACGCATCGAGTCGACCAGATCGCCGAGCTCTGCGCCGATGTCTCCGGGAACATCGACTATCTCTATGACTCCCGCCTCTATCTGCTCCACGTCGAGCACATCGTTGATCAGCTTGAGGAGGTAGTCGCCCGAGCTCCTGATCTTGAGGCCGCAGTCCCTGACTATATCAGGCTTGTCGCAGAACCTCACGGACTTGTCGGAGAAACCGATGATCGCGTTGAGAGGAGTCCTCATGTCGTGTGACATGTTGTAGAGGAACTGGCTCTTCGCGGTGTTGGCCGCCTCCGCCTGCTGCCTTGCCTGCTCGAGGAGGTCTCTGTTTTGCTTTTCTTTCTCGTATTCATCGGTCACATCGACGAAGCCTACGAGCGCGCAGTTCTTGCCGACATGTCCTATGTGGTGAACGTACTTTGTCTGGAACCATCTGGTCTCGTCATCGAGGCGTATCCTGTAGCTCACCGTGTAGGATGAGCCGCGGAGCACCTTGGTCGAGATCCTGTAGGACTTGGTCTCCTCTATGAACCTGTCCCT
>JAGDDC010000199.1 GCA_017958245.1 Lachnospiraceae bacterium | reverse complement strand
GCCGACACGACGGAGATCTCGATCCTGTCGCTCGGCGGCATCGTGCTCAGCAAGCTGATCCCCATCGGAGGCAACAAGTTCGACGAGGACATCATTTCCAGCGTAAAGAAGAACCTGAATCTCATAATAGGCAGCAAGACAGCTGAGAGGATCAAGATCGAGCTCGCGACCGCGATACCCTGTGAGGAAGGCGAGGAGAACAGGTCTGCAAACGCATACGGAAGAGACGTGATGACGGGGCTTCCCGTAGTCAAGGAAGTTGACTCACAGTTCATACACAACGCGATCCTCGAGCATCTTCACTCGGTCGTCGATTCCATCAAGATGATACTCGAGAGGACTCCCCCGGAGATCTCTGCTGACATCATCGAGTCGGGCGTGTACTTTACGGGCGGTTCGTCGAACATCCGCAACCTCGACAAGCTGATGAACAAGGAGACGGGGCTTAAGATCAACATCTGTGACGACTGCGCGAACACCGTTGTGAACGGTCTCGGAAGGATCATAGACAACTCTGAGCTCGACAAGCTCGCGTGGGTGTTCAAACAGCCGACTTATTCGGACTGAGAAGACGGACAAACTAAGAAAGAGGCGGGGCAGATAAATGAAAAGGCCCAGAAAGAAAATAAGCATCAATCCAAAGATAGTGTTTATAGTTCTCGCCGTAGCCTGCGTCGTGCTGATCGTCATATCGTACAAGTTTTCCGACAAGTTTGCTCCGATAAAGACAGCGCTCAACGATATCATAACGCCCATGCAGAAGGGCATCAACAGCGCCGGCAAGGCGATATCGGACAAGCTTGACATGTTCTCTGACATAGACAGACTCCTCAAGGAGAACGAGGAGTTAAAAGACGAGCTTGGCAGAGTGAAGAACGAGAACCAGATGCTCCTTCAGGAAAAGTATGAGCTCAACTGGTACAGGGATCTGTACGACCTTGACAGACAGTATGTGGACTACCCCAAGGTGGCGGCGAAGGTCATCAGCAAGGACACAAACAGCTATTACAACACATTTCTCATAGACAAGGGCAGGGATCACGGGATCGCTGTCGATATGAACGTTATGGCCGGAAACGGACTGTGCGGCATAGTGACCGAAGTCGGCAAGAACTGGGCGAAGGTGAAGACCATCATCGACGACAACACGAACGTGAGCGGTATGTTTTTGAAAACTTCCGACACCTGTATCGTGAGCGGCGATCTCGAGCTCCTCGACAGTGGCTACATAAGAGTCTCGATGATCAGCAGCAACGCGGAAGTCTACGACAACTACGAGATCGTGACCTCGCACATAAGCGACAAGTATCTGCCGGGCATCCTGATAGGGTATGTGAGCAATATAGAGGACGACCCGAGCACCATGACCAAGAAGGCTTATCTGACGCCCGTCGTTGACTTTGAGCATCTTGAAGCCGTGCTCATCATAACAAAGCTTCGCGAGCAGCTGGAGGATTGAGAATCAAATGATCATCAGAATAGTGTTGTGTCTGGCGGAAGTCCTCGTATGCTTTCTGCTGCAGAGCACGGTGTTCCCTCATATCGCGCTGGCGGGCGTTGTCCCCGACCTGCTCATGATCCTCGTGGTCTCCATGGGCTTTACGCGCGGGAGGAATGCCGGTCTGCTGACGGGGCTTCTGTGCGGGCTTTTGGTCGACTTATCCTAAGGAGACATCGTGGGACTTTTTGCTTTTATGTATATGCTCATCGGGTATCTGACCGGGTTCTCCTTCAAGATCTACGACCCCGAGGATTACACCCTGCCGCTCTTTTTGGTGATAGCGGCCGAATTCGTATACAACCTGCTTTATTACATCTTCTTCTTCCTGCTCAACGGGAAGTTAAACATCGGGTATTACATCTTCAGGTTTGCGATGCCCAGGGTCATCTATACGGTGCTCATTTCGATACTGCTGTACAAGCTCATCAATTTCCTGAACGTATGGCAGAACAATCGCAGACAGCCCGAGACGTAACGGGAGGCAAGACTTGCTCTATCAAATCTTTGTAAAGATCAAAAACGTAGTCAGCTCAAGATTGTTTTTAGTAGGCCTGATCTTCTCAGGCCTTGTTTTCGTGCTGATATTCCAGGTCTTCAGACTGCAGATCCTCCAGGCGACGACGCCCGACGAGGACGCGAGGAAGGAGACCGTCTACAAGGACGCGAGGACCAGATATGTCGACAGCGCGCGCGGAAACATATATGACTGCAACGGAAACCTGCTCGCCTACAACGTATCGAGCTACTCGGTAGTCATGGGAAATTCAACTCTCATGGGTAGCAATGCCGAGAAGAACGAGATGGTCATGAGGCTCTACAGGATACTTGAGGAGAACGGCTACGAGATAGACCTTGATTTCCCGATCATTTACAACTACGATACGGGAGAGTTTGAGTTCAAGATATCGGGAAATGCACTCTTGAGGTTCAAAAAGAACTCTTTCGGAAGGAAGAGCGTGAACGAGCTGACGGACGAGGAGAGGGACGCGACTGCGAAAGATGTGTTTGATTTCCTGCGCCACGGCCAGAAGAACGTATCCTCCATGTTCAACATAGACGACAGCTATTCGCTCGAGGATACCCTAAAGATCATGAAGGTCAGGTACGCGCTCTTTACGCAGTATCCGCAGTATTCGCAGTTCAATATATGCAGCAACATAGACGAGAAGACGATAGCTGCGCTGAAGGAGAACTCTTACCTGCTGCCGGGTGTCGACATAGTCCAAAAGACAGCCAGAGTCTACAACGACAGCATCTACTTCGCCCATATAGTGGGCTACACGGGAAACGTGAACGAGGAGGAGATGGAGGCCTTGAACGAGGGTCTTGAAGATCCCGCCTACGACACCTCGGACATCATAGGAAAGACCGGTATCGAAAAAGAGCTCGACTCAGTGCTCAGAGGCGAGAAGGGAAGGGCAGAGCTCACCGTGAACAGCCTCGACAAGGTCGTCTCATCTGTCACAAAATCCGAGCCGAAGGCCGGGAAGGACGTGTATCTCACGATAGACAGGGAGCTTCAGATCGCCTGCTATCACATACTCGAGAACAACATAAGCGCGATCCTCAGGTCGAAGATAGTGAACGGCATGAGCTACGGCGGCAAGGGAAGCAGCGCATCGAGGATCACGATCCCTATCTACGAGGTCTACAACGCTTTCATAGACAACGGAGTGGTCGACATATCAAAGTTTGACTCGGAGGACGCTTCGGAGACAGAGCACAGGGTCTACGCACTCTTTGAGACGAGGAAGAAAGAAGTTATCGCAGGTATCACCGATCTTCTCGCGATAGACAACACGCGCTGCGGAAACCAGATCTCCTCGCAGATGCAGGAATACCTCGACAACATCTACGCGATGCTCCAGAGCGAGGGCGTTGTGATGCGTGACAGCGTGGACAAGGACGACAAGAACTACACGCAGTTCGCAGACAACAAGCTGAGCCTTTCGCAGTACCTTCAGTACGCGATAACCCACAACTGGGTTGATTTCTCAAAGCTTGGCATAGACACGGATTACTATTCGACCGACGAGATCTACGCAAAGCTCCTGGACCATATACTTGATTCACTCGACGAGAATGAGACATTTGAGAAGATGATCTACAGGGACCTGATCTTCTCGTACAGGCTCACCGGAAGGGATGTGTGCCTGCTGCTTTACGAGCAGGGAGTGCTCCCTTACGACGAGAACGACTACAGCCGCTTAAAGAACGGCAGGATATCGGCTTATTCCTTCGTCATGGAGAAACTCGAGAACCTTGAGATCAACCCCGGTATGCTCGCGCTCGAGCCCTGCAGCGGTTCGATAGTCATAACCGACGTGAAGACGGGCGATGTGAGGGCTATGGTCACATATCCCTCATACGACAACAACAGGCTTGCAAACAAGATCGACTGGGATTATTATCAGTCGCTCATGAAGAACAAGGCGACGCCTCTCATAAACAGGCCTACACAGCAAATGACCGCCACGGGTTCGACCTTCAAACCGCTCATGTCGCTGGCATCCATAGGTGAGGGCATCATCACGACAAACACCTATATCCAGGACCGCGGGATATTCACTGAGGTAGAGCCTTCACCCAAGTGCTGGAAATACCCCGGAAACCACGGAAGCATCAACCTGACCGGCGCGATCATGCACTCGTGCAACTATTTCTTCTACGACTGCGGCTACAAGATGTCGCTCACGGATACGGGAGAATACAGCGACAGCCTCGGCATATCGAAGATCCAGAAGTTCGCTTCGCTCTTTGGCTTCTCGGACAAGTCGGGAGTAGAGGTGCCGGAGTCGATGCCCACGATAGCCAGCCACGACGCCGTACGTACGGCGATCGGATACTATCACAACTTCGCGCCTGTCCAGATATCGAGATATGTGACAGCGGTGGCCAACAAAGGGACAGTGTTCAACCTCACTCTGGTGGATAAAATTGCTGATAAAAACGAAAATCTGATTGTAGATAATTCAGCGACAGTGTATAATAAGATAGATATTTATTCGGATAACGAGTGGAACGCGGTACAGCGCGGCATGTACAACGTGGTCAACACCGGAGTTTCAGGTCTCAACAGCCTTTACGGGAACTTGGGCTTCAGAGTTGCCGGAAAGACAGGGACCGCGCAGGTCAGCCTGACTCATCCGAGCCACGGTCTGTTCATATCATTTGCGCCGTTTGACGATCCCGAGGTCAGCGTGACGGTAGTGCTGCCAAACGGATATGCTTCGGCCAACGCCGCAAAGCTCGCGAGAGAGGTGTACGGACTGTATTTTAACGACGAGAACAAGGAAGAGCTCCTAAGCGGAGATCTGACAACGACCAGCGTTACCTCGATCCACGTATCTGACTGATGTGACCACAGGAGGTTTTTATGGACAATCTTGTGATGATCAAAGGCAACAATCACAGCGGGATAGTAGTTGTTCTCGATCCCAAGGCCGATTTTGACGTGTTGCTCGAGAAGGTCGCGGAGCGTTTCAGGGATTCCGCGAAGTTCCTCGGCACCATGAAGACGGCCATAACCTTTGACGGCAGGAAGCTTTCCGATACGGAGCAGACGAAGCTTCTTGACGCGATCACGGCGAACTCAGACCTCGACGTCCTCTGTATCATCGACGGGACGAACGGCTTCATGCAGAGGTTTGAGGGCAAGCACAAGCTCACGCAGGACGACCTGAAGGATTATGCAAAGATCTACAAGGGAAGCTTGAGATCCGGCCAGTCCCTCGACAACGAGACGACGGTCGTGATCATAGGCGATGTGAACGCCGGCGCGAACGTGACCTCAAAGGGGAGCATCATAGTGCTCGGATCGCTCAAAGGCAACGCATTTGCGGGGTGTGACGGCAACGAGAACGCATTTGTCCTGGCACTCGAGATGGCTCCGGTTCAGATAAGGATAGCCGGATCGATAGCGAGATCACCCGACAAGAGGGATCTCGAGACCGAGAAAGGGCCGAAGATAGCCATACTCGAAGATGACAACATATACATAGAACCTGTTTCAAGAAGTGTTCTGTCTGAAATCAAATTATAAACTGTACGGAGGAAGATCTAATGGGAGAAGTAATCGTAATCACATCGGGAAAAGGAGGGGTCGGCAAAACTACCACGACTGCTAACGTCGGTACCGGTCTTGCGAAGCTTGACAAAAAAGTAGTGCTCATCGACACCGATATAGGCTTAAGGAACCTTGACGTTGTCATGGGCCTTGAGAACAGGATCGTCTATAACCTCGTGGACGTCATTGAGGGCAACTGCAGGATCAAGCAGGCTCTCATCAAGGACAAGAGATATCCGAACCTCTATCTGCTGCCCTCGGCACAGACCAGGGACAAATCGGCTGTCAATCCCGAGGAGATGAAGCTTCTCGCAGATCAGCTCAAGAACGAGTTTGACTACATACTTCTCGACTGCCCCGCAGGTATCGAGCAGGGCTTCCAGAATGCTATAGCGGGCGCAGACAGAGCTCTTGTTGTTACGACACCCGAGGTTTCCGCAGTGCGCGACGCAGACAGGATCATAGGCCTCCTCGAGGCGAACGAGATGAAGAAGACCCAGTTGATCGTCAACAGACTCCGCATGGATATGGTAAAGCGCGGCGACATGATGTCGAGCGACGACGTTGTGGAGATCCTTGCAGTAGACCTGATCGGTATCGTGCCCGACGACGAGAACATCGTCATCGCAACGAACAACGGCGAGCCGCTGGTAGGCAACAACACGCTCGCAGGCCAGGCTTATATGAACATTTGCAAGAGGATCACGGGAGAGGAGGTTCCCTTCCTCAACCTCGACGCGAAGAAGGGTATCTTTTCAAGGATATTTGGCAAGAAGTGATCGTTTCGTTTTCAGATGTTTAGGGGGATTTTTTCATGGGATTTATGGATTTTTTTAAGAAGAAGAACTCGGGGAATGTTGCGAAGGACAGATTGAAGCTAGTTCTGGTATCGGACCGCGCGGGTTGCTCACCTGAGATCATGGAACAGATCAAGAACGATAT
>JAGDDC010000198.1 GCA_017958245.1 Lachnospiraceae bacterium | reverse complement strand
GTGCCTCAATAAATAGGCACCCTCCCGGCTTTTCCAACCACAAATTCATTATAAAATAATAAACATTATAAAAGAAGTTTACAGCAGTTGAAAAACATCCAATATATGTTAGAATTAGCAAAAATGTGTTTTGGATGAAAGGCAAATGACATGCTTGAACTAAAGAATATAACAAAAGAATATCCCGCCGGAGATGGGAAGGTGCAGGCGCTGAAAGGCATCGATCTGACTTTTGGGAAGAGCGAGTTCGTGTCCGTGCTCGGGCCTTCGGGCTGTGGCAAGACCACTATGCTCAACATCATCGGCGGACTTGACAAGTATACGACGGGAGACCTCGTCATAAACGGAAGGTCGACTAAAGACTTTAAGGACAGGGACTGGGATGCCTACAGGAACCACTCCATAGGCTTTGTATTCCAGACTTACAACCTTATACCTCACCAATCGGTACTGCAGAATGTTGAGCTTGCGCTCACTCTGTCCGGCGTTTCAAAGACGGAGAGGAGAAAGAGGGCGAAGGAGGCTTTGGAGAAGGTCGGACTTGGCGATCAGCTGAAGAAAAAGCCCGGTGAGATGTCGGGAGGCCAGGTACAGCGCGTCGCTATAGCCCGCGCCATAGTGAACAACCCCGACATAATCCTTGCTGACGAGCCTACGGGAGCGCTTGATACAGAGACCTCGATCCAGGTACTTGATATACTCAAGGAGATCGCAAATGACCGCCTTGTCATAATGGTCACTCACAACCCCGATCTCGCAAACCGCTATTCGACAAGGATCGTCAATATGCTCGACGGCGAGATAACAGCTGATTCAAAGCCCTTCACAGATGAGGAGAAGGAGAGGGAGCTTAAGGAGGCGCTTGAAAAGGCAGAGTCCGACAAGGGAAAGAAGAAGCCCTCGATGTCTTTTAGGACATCCTTCGGACTGTCGCTTAAGAACCTCTTTACCAAGAGGGGAAGGACGATACTCACTTCATTTGCGGGGAGCATAGGGATCATAGGGATCGCGCTGATCTTCTCCGTGTCAAAGGGCATGACGACCTACATAGACGAGGTGCAGGAGGAGACTCTCTCCTCGTACCCGATCACGCTCGAGGAGCAGCATATAGACCTGTCAAGCCTCATGCAGAGCTTCATGGACCTGCAGGAGGGGGGGACGGTCGACCACGGAAAGGACGCGGTTTACGAGAAGTCGATATTAAACCGCCTCATGAACACGTTCAACAGTCTGGATGCCGACACCAACGAGCTTGATTCTTTCAAGCATTTCATAGAGGATCGCGAGGCAAATGACGAGCAGATAGACAGGGCGATAAACGGCGTGTCCTACACCTATGCGCTCAATATGCCCATTTACACGAAAAACACGGACGGCGAGGTGATCGAGTCCGATTCGACAAAGCTCATGCAGCAGTTCATAGCTGAATCGCTCGGAAGCTCGGATTCGCCTTTTACCATGATGGAGAGGGCGACGCAGACAAACAACCCGCTCTCTACGCTCATGCGCCAGGGCTCTTCCTACAGGCAGATGTGGCAGCAAATGCTCCCCGGCGAGGACGGACAGCCCATTAACGACCTGATAAAGAGCCAGTACGACCTGGTCTACGGCACCTGGCCCGAGAAGTACGACGAGATAGTGCTCCGCGTCGACAAAAACAACGAGATCGACGATATTGTGCTCTACGCGCTCGGTCTCGTTCCCAAGGAGAACATAAAGAGCATCATCGACGCTTCGAGCAACGGAGAGGTCTTAAACATCGAGAAGGAGAAGTTTTCCTACGAAGATGTGTGCAACAGCGAATTCGTGACCTTCCTTCCCTCGGACTGCTACGTCTATGACGAGCAGGAGGGCGTGTACAAGGATCTCAGGGAGACCGAGGCTGGTTTGAACTACCTCTATGCGAACGGCCTGAAGCTGAAGATCACGGGTATCATCAGGCAGAACGAGGACGCCATAGCCGGCATGATCACAGGCTCTATAGGCTACACATTTGACCTTACGAAGTACATCATAGAAGAGTCGAAAAACAGCGATGCCGTAAAGGCGCAGCTCGACGCGAAGGACAGGGATGTCTTCACGAACAAGTCCTTCAGGGAGAGCGCGAAAGACTATTCATTTGCGGAGAAGGCAAAGCTCTTTAAGAGCTACATAGAAAACCTTGATGTTGCGGGGCTTGCGAGCACATACATCAAGATGATGAGCATACCTACGGACGACCAGCTCTCCGCAATGACCGAT
>JAGDDC010000197.1 GCA_017958245.1 Lachnospiraceae bacterium | reverse complement strand
TGTCACGGACGCTGAGCCGGAGAACACACCGGAAGCCCCGGCGACAGCCACCCCCGAAACGAAAGAGGAAGAGAGCAAACGTGGTAACATAAGCGGTGAAGTCCTCCTCCCCAAGGGCGAGACGACTGCGCGCCTCAATAAGGGCGATATCACCGAGTGCTTTATCTACCTCGACTCCGAGGACAGACCCGTTGCGACCATGAAGCGTCCGCTCCTCACTCTCGGTGAGACCGCGGTGCTCACATGCCTTGAGGTGACGCAGCTCGGCACGTTCCTCGACTGGGGTCTCAAGAAGGACCTTTTCCTGCCCTACCGCGAGCAGACCAAGCGCCCCAAGCAGGGCAGTCGCGTGCTCGTTGCGCTTTATATCGACAAGTCGGGTCGTCTGTGCGCGACCATGAAGCTCTACAAATACCTGAGGAACGATTCGCCTTACAAGACCGGAGACAGAGTGCTCGGCAGGGTCTACGAGACAGGCCGTGACGAGGGTGCTCATGTTGCTGTCGACGGCGTGTTCCGCGCTCTTATCCCGAAAAAAGATCTCGTTACCGAAGTAAACATCGGAGACGAGATCAGATTACGCGTCGCGCGCGTCCTTCCGGACGGCAAGCTCGTGCTTGCGATGCGCGACCCTTCACATGTTCAGATTTTCGCCGACTGCGAGCTCATCATAGGACGACTCACCGCGGCTCCGGGGAACTTCCTGCCCGTGCATGACAAGACCGATACCGACGTGATCCGCCGGACCTTCGGTATGTCAAAGAATTCCTTTAAGAGGGCCGTCGGGCACCTCATGAAGGAAGGCAAGGTCACTCAGGACGATTCGGGCATAAAGCTCGTTTAGATCACTCCTTGCAAACCTTCTCGAGCGTCTCGATCAGGACTTCCTTTTCGATAGGCTTCGAAACAAGGTACTTGAGACCGAGCGACTCAACCTCGCTGACCGTATCATGATCGCAGAGCGAGCTGAGCATGACGATCTTGGTGTTGGGTGCGATCTCGATAAGCTTCTGAGCTGTCTCGATGCCGTCAATACCGGGCATTACAATGTCAAGTGTAATGATTTCGGGCTGAAGCTCCTGAACCATGGCGATTCCTTCTTCACCGCTCTTAGCGTGTCCGATGACCTCGTAATCGAGCCCCTCAAGTGTAGCCGCAACCTCCTTGTAGATAAACGGCGAATCATCGATAATGAGTATTTTCTTCATATTCTTCCTTTCTGACTAGTTACTCGAATGCTCGGGTAAAATGTCATATGATACTGTCATGTTTACGCTTCCGTAGTCACTTCCGAAATCGACATGTGCCGTGTCGGAGAACTGATTTTCCGGAGCTGCGCGGTACAATCCTCGGATCATAACGGGGATCACAAATCGCGACGCCCTGCCTGTTTCGTTGTTGATCCGGGAGATAAATCTTCCGAAACACATGTTGATGTACTCTTTGAAGTACGCATCCCTGTCCTCGGGGGACAGAGGTGTATTGCGGCTCATCCTGTCCACGATCTCGTCAACAAGGAGTGACGGGAACGTGCTCACAACCCTTGACTTGAAAATCCCCTTCGACAGGACGACCACCGAAACAGGTGCTTCGATCCTCTTCTTGCGAGGAGGTGGATCCGTAAGATCGATCTGGGCCACGGTCTTGGTGACCGACGCATAAACCGAACGGATCGTCTCCTCTATGAAACGGTCCTTGATCTCTATAGCGTATCACCCCTTACCTATTATCAAGGAATCGCATCTTGTTGCTGTCACTCCTGTTGCTGTTGTTTGCCGGTTCGGGAGCCGCAGGTCTTCTCGAGGCGTTCGCAAATGTCTGCTGCATCTTAAACTTGCAGGCGGGGCAATACCTGCCTGTCAGAATACTTGCTCCGCAGCCCTCACATTCGATGCCGACTACCGATCCTTCAGCAAAGGTAAGGCGCTCCTCTCGTACCCATTGTTTGATCATCTTTACCGGGGTA
>JAGDDC010000196.1 GCA_017958245.1 Lachnospiraceae bacterium | reverse complement strand
AGTTCAAAGCCTTTCCCTTTGCTGTCTATCCTTATCGCTATCCCGGACCTTTCAAGCAGCTTTATAGCCTCTCTGTAAAAGCCAAATGAGGTTCCTTTTCTTATCTCGCAAAAGTTAAACCTCGTGTTTAAAGCCTGGTCTGCAAGGCTTGACATCACAGCTTCCGTCCTTCCCCGAAGGCTCTCATCCTTTAGGCTATTAAGACCCTGGCTGAGGTCGTTTTTTATCATCCTCTGCGCATGTCTCACACCGTCTGCCCCTGATGCCTTGTAAGCTGCAACAGACTGCGGCATACCGCCTGTCTGCAGGAAATCCTCATAGCAGTCGAGTATATCGCTGTGTATCATCTCGGGGATCTTCTTTTTCTTTTGAAAATGCGCCTCTATGACCTCTCGGTACCACTGATGACCTGTCTCCTCGAGAAAACCGCCAAAATCAAGAGTACTTAAAGAGACTCTCTCGCACCTTTCTGCAAGCGTCATGATCTCATTTGTGGCAAGGTCAGACGCAAGTATCAGGTTTTCGCGCAGATCAGTCCCTAGAAGGGAGCTTACTATCATTGGGGAGTATTCGAGATCATCGAAGATAAAAAGGACCTTCCCTGAGGCTTCAGGCGCGATTCCGAGCCTTTCGGCTACAGAGAGAAAGAGGTCTGACGAGCCGTGTTTCTGCGCGCAGCTCTCCATAAACTCTCTCATCTCTCCGTCATACTCAAGGTTTATATAGACGTACTCTCTTCCGAGTTCTGACGTCAGCTTCTCAAGCAGCGTCGTCTTCCCTGTGCCTCTCGGACCGAGGAGAAACACAGGCTTTTCGGAAGAGGTTTTTGTTCTTAGTGTTTGAAGCTTTTCTTCGTTCATATCACGTGGTTTTTCTGAGCTTTTCAAGAAGCTCTGAAAAGTATGCGGGCGGGTCTGCATGAAACTCCATGTACTCTCCCGTCGAGGGATGCACAAAGCCTAGAGTGCCTGCGTGAAGCGCCTGTCCCGTGAGCTTGAAAGGGTCGTTCTTCGGTCCGTAGACCGTGTCGCCGAGCAGAGGGTGATGGATGCTCGCCATGTGGACCCTGATCTGGTGCGTCCTTCCAGTCTCAAGCTTCAGAGTTATGTACGCATATCTTCCGAGGTTCTCGACCAGGTGAAAGTGCGTCACTGCTCTCTTCCCGCCTCTTTTGGCTATTGCCATCTTCTTTCGCTCCACGGGATGTCTCGCAATGGGAGCGTCCACAGTGCCCTCCTCCGTGTCAAACGGGTTGTAAACTATGGCATGATACACCCTCGTGATCGAATGGACGGCAAGCTGCTCCGCGATAGCGGTATGCGCTCTGTCGTTCTTACAGGCCACAAGAAGGCCCGTCGTGTCCTTATCTATCCTGTGTACTATGCCGGGCCTTAAAACGCCGTTTATGCCCGATAAAGAGTCTCCACAGTGGTACATCAGAGCGTTCACGAGCGTCCCCGAGAAGTTCCCCGCAGCCGGGTGCACGACCATGCCCTTCGGCTTGTTCACGACGATCAGGTCGTCGTCCTCGTACACTATGTCCAAAGGTATGTTTTCCGCAGTGATCTCAAGCGGCTCGCACTCAGGCATCTCAAACTCGATCTCATCGCCCTCGCTCAGCTTAAATCCCGGCTTTACGACCTTGCCGTTTACCTTCACAAGTCCGTCTGAGGTGATCTTTTGTACAAATGATCTTGACCTCCCGGTCTCGCCCGAGAGATATACGTCTATCCTTTGGCCTTCGTCAATCGCCGAACATGTGATACCGGTCAAGTCAAACTCCTTTGCTGTGATCACTCTTTACTCTGAGACACCTCGTCGTCTTCCGCGGAAGCCTTCCTCTTAAGCCACTTAAAGTCCTTGTCCTTGTACTTGAACAGAATGAAAAGCAGCGCAAAAAACAGGGATACGGTTATATAGATGTCCGCAACGTTGAATATATAGAAATCGATCAGCTCGATGTAAATGAAATCAACCACGAATCCGTAAGCTATCCTGTCTATGAGGTTGCCTATCGCGCCCGCTATCACAAAGATGCATATGGCTCTCAGAGGGAAAAGCCTCTTTGTGACGGGGATCCTGTCATAGAACACGATCACGACCGCGAGTATCACAAGAGTGAGGATCGCGAGTATCAGGCTTGCGCCCTCGAACATACCAAAGACAGCGCCCTTGTTGTGGACCAGCGAAAACCTGAGCACCTTGTCCCAGATGACATAGTCTCCGCCCTCCAAATGAGCCAGCGCGAGCCTCTTTGTGATGAAATCAAGAAACACGAGCAAAACGACAGCGATCGCTGCTATCGTTCTCTTTTTTGCATTTGTCATAGAAACCTACCTCGACCTTTGATCAGAACAAGACCCGGTCACGACTCGGGGTCGTTCAGATCAAGATAGTCGAACTCTTCCTGGCCGTCGACCTCAAGATCCGACAGATCGCTTATGATGTCCTTGTCGGCGTCGTTCTCGTATACCGACATCTTCGCGTTCTTGATGGTATCGGAGAGAATGCTCTCATCAGATGTGTCCGAAGAAAGAACGGGTACTTCCTCGCTCTCTTCAGCCGCTTCTTCTTCCGCAGGGCCTGCGCTCTCATT
>JAGDDC010000017.1 GCA_017958245.1 Lachnospiraceae bacterium | reverse complement strand
GCACGATTCCTTTATCTCCACGACCACCGGCGGGCGGATACTCATGGAGTTCTCGGGCAAAGAGCTGATAAAGGGCGAGCCCGACGCTTCGTCCTTCCCCTCGGGAGGACTCAGGGCGACTTTTGAGGCCAGAGGCTACACTGCATGGGATTGCACTTCCCCCGCTTTCTTGAGGACGGACGGAGGAGAGGTGACACTGTGCATCCCCACGGCCTTCTGCTCGTACACCGGCGAGGCGCTCGACAAGAAGACACCGCTCCTGCGCTCCATGGAGGCTTTAAGCAAGCAGTCTGTCAGAGTCTTAAGGGCTCTTGGAAGGACAGATGTAAACCACGTGACTGTGGCTGTCGGAGCGGAGCAGGAGTACTTCCTGATCGACAGGGAGAAGTACCTGAAGCGCGACGACCTGATATACACGGGCAGGACGCTCTTCGGAGCCAGACCGCCCAAGGGTCAGGAGATGGATGACCATTATTTCGGGGCCATCAAGGAGAGAGTAGTCAACTTCATGAAGGAGCTCAACGAGGAGCTCTGGAAGCTCGGTATCCCCGCAAAGACCCAGCACAACGAGGCTGCGCCCGCTCAGCACGAGCTCGCGTCGATATATACCTCGGCAAACATAGCGACGGATCACAACCAGCAGATCATGGAGAGCATGAAGCGCATCGCTGCGCATCATTCGCTCGCGTGCCTTCTCCACGAGAAGCCTTTCGCGGGTGTGAACGGCTCGGGCAAGCACAACAACTGGTCGCTCATAACAGACAGCGGCGAGAACATCTTAAAGCCCGGCAAGAACCCTCACGAGAACACGCAGTTCCTGCTCTTCCTCGCCGCTCTCATAAAGGCGGTCGACGAGCACGCGGGAGTGCTCAGGATGTCGTCTTCGAACGCAGGCAACGATCACAGGCTCGGGGCATCGGAGGCGCCGCCCGCCATTATCTCGATGTTCATCGGAGAGCAGCTTGAGGACATACTCTCACAGCTCCTTGAGAGCGGGGAGGCGATCAGCTCGAAGAAGGGCGGCAGGCTGAACATTGGCGTCAACACGCTGCCTCACATAAAGAGAGACGCCAACGACCGGAACAGGACCTCACCCTTTGCCTTCACCGGCAACAAGTTCGAGTTCAGAATGGTGGCCTCGTCCCTGTCGATAGCCGGACCGAACTCCGTGCTCAACACGATAGTCGCGGACGCTTTGAGCGACATGGCGGACGAACTTGAAGGGGCAGAGGACGTCGAAAAGGCGGCGAAACAGATCATAGTCCGCACCGTCAGGGAACACCAGAGAGTGGTGTTTGACGGCGACGGGTATTCCGCTGAGTGGGTCGAGGAGGCGAAGCGCAGGGGACTTCCCAACTACGAGTCATTTGTCGATTCGATAGGTGCGCTCCTCGACGAGAAGACGGTCAGAGTCTTTGAGAAGCACGGCGTGCTCACGAGGACGGAACTCCAGGCGAGGGCAGACATCGGGTACGAGATGTATGCCAAGACGATCAACATAGAGGCGAGGACCATGGCGGAGATGGCATCGAGGATGTACATTCCCGCAGGCATAGAGTACTCGGAGCGTCTCGCGAGATCCGCGGGCGCGATAAAAAACGTCGCGGAGAACGCTGATGTGAGCGTGCAGACAGTGCTGATGCACCGCTGCCAGAAGCTCCTTTCAAGGACAATGACTGCGCTCGAGGCGCTTGAGAGCGATCTTGAGAAGGTTCCGCCGCAGTCCCTTATAAAGGACAGGGCGATCTTCTTCAGGAAGGTCATAGTTCCTGACATGGAGAAGCTCAGGGCTCCGGTCGACGAGCTCGAGACCATTGTCGAGAGGGATCTCTGGCCCGTTCCGACCTACGGAGATCTGATCTTTGAAGTGTGATCGCTACACGGACAAAAACTTTCAGACAATTTTTGTTCACGTATGCGATACCCGTACTGAAAACACGCTAAATATTGGTTTTTGTGTACACGAAAATGTCTTAACTCCTCAAAATTTATCTACACGATTTTGAAATTTTGTTAAAAAAAACTGAAAAATTGCTGGACATTTGCCGGACACTGCACTATAATTTCCATAACGACGGAAAACAGGGTGGTTTTTATGGGCAGAGAAAAGGATTTGTTGAATATCGACCATGTCGTAGACTCCGGAAAGTGCGACGGCTGTTGCGGATGTATATCCGCGTGCACAAGGAACAGCATTTTCATGCTGTTTAACCGCGAGAGCGGACATCCCGTTCCCTTTGTCTCGGGAGACTGTGACGGGTGCGGGGCCTGCCTGAAGGTATGCGCGCATTACGAACCGACGGTATCTGTTTGTGCGGAGCCCATCCTCATGAAGATGTGAACCTGATAAGAACTGTTATCATGCAAGGTGATAACAGTTTTTTTCTTGCAAATTTTTTTTTATACTGTACAATATTATTCTAGAAAAGAGTTTTTTCAGAGAAGAAAGGAAATAACATGATCCAGGCTAACAACGTAACTTTAAGAATCGGAAAGAGGGCACTCTTTGAAGATGTGAACATCAAATTCATAGAGGGTAACTGTTATGGACTTATCGGCGCGAACGGTGCCGGAAAGTCTACTTTTTTGAAGATCCTGTCGGGGCAGCTCGAGCCCACGAAGGGCGACATCTCCATGACGCCCGGACAGAGGCTTTCGTTCCTCCAGCAGGATCATTTTAAGTATGATGCTTATCCCGTGCTCGACACGGTGATCATGGGCAACAAGCGTCTGTACGAGATAATGAAGGAAAAGGACGCGATCTACGCGAAGGAAGACTTCAGCGAGGAGGACGGTATCAGGGCGAGTGAGCTCGAGGGAGAGTTTGCCACCATGAACGGCTGGGAGGCGGAATCCGATGCAGCCACGCTCCTAAACGGCCTCGGAGTCGAGACGAGCTACCACAACGCGCTCATGAGCGAGCTTGCCGGTCCCTTGAAGGTCAAGGTGCTGCTCGCGCAGGCTCTCTTCGGAAACCCGGACGTCCTGCTCCTCGACGAGCCCACCAACCACCTCGATCTCGACGCGATCAGCTGGCTGGAGGAGTTCCTGATAGGTTTTGACAACACAGTCATCGTGGTGTCCCACGACAGATACTTCTTAAACAAGGTCTGCACGCAGATAGCCGACATAGATTATCAGAAGATCCAGCTCTACGCCGGAAACTATGACTTCTGGTACGAGTCGAGCCAGCTCATGATCAGGCAGATGAAGGAAGCCAACAAGAAGAAGGAAGAGAAGATCAAAGAGCTCCAGGAGTTCATCCAGAGGTTCTCCGCCAACGCCTCGAAGTCAAAGCAGGCGACCTCGAGAAAGAGGGCTCTCGAAAAGATCGAGCTCGACACCATCAAGCCCTCGAGCAGAAAGTACCCCTACATAGATTTCAGGCCGAACCGCGAGATCGGAAACGAGGTCCTCACGGTCTCGAACCTTTCGAAAACGATCGACGGCAAGAAGGTGCTTGACGACGTTTCCTTCATAGTCGGAAGGCAGGACAAGATCGCATTTGTCGGCTCGAACACGCTGGCTGCGACCACCCTCTTCAAGATACTGAACGAGGAGATCGAGCCCGACAGCGGTACATTCAAATGGGGTGTGACCACCAACCGCGCGTATTTCCCGAAGGACAACACCGAGCTCTTTAAAGGGAGCGAGACGATAGTTGAGTTTCTGATGCCCTTCTCACCCGAGGACGACCCCCAGTACGTGAGGGGCTTCCTTGGCCGCATGCTCTTTGCGGGCGAGGACGGAGTCAAGAAGGTCAACGTCCTCTCCGGAGGTGAGCGCGTGAGAGTCATGCTCTCGAAAATGATGATCCTCGGCGCAAATGTGCTCGTGATGGACGAGCCCACGAACCACCTCGACATGGAGTCGATCACGGCGCTCAACAACGGCATGATCAAGTTCCCCGGAGTTGCGCTCTTTACGGCTCTTGACCACCAGTTCATCCAGACGATAGCGAACCGTATCATGGAGATCACTCCCGACGGAAAGCTCATAGACAAGATATCAACCTACGACGATTACTTAGACAGCGACGTATCCGCGAGAAAGAGGCAGATACTCACCGTCAACAGCGAAGAAGAAGACTGACCTTATGAGTATCACCCAGTTAAAAATCATAGCAGCCGTCACTATGTTGATCGATCATTTGACGGCGTGCTGCATGATCCCGGAAGGACCGCTCTACAACGTGGGGCGTGTCATCGGAAGGATCGCATTTCCCATATTTGCCTTCGCTATAGTCGAGGGCTATGTGCACACGAGGAACCTCAGGAACTATTTCCTGAGGCTTGCCGCGCTTGCCGTGGTCTCAGAGGTGCTGTTCGACCTTTTGAGGTCCGGGCAGATCTCGGTGATCCTCGGGCTGCCGTTTGGGCTTAAGTCAGGTTTTTACGGGTTCACGCCCGTCAACACGTCCTTCCTCTTTGCGGGACAGAACACCGTGTTCACAATGATACTCGGACTCGCTGCGGTGGCGCTCATCGACAAGGCAAGGCGGAGCTTCATGGACAGGCCGGGCATCTACAACATGGTGGGTGTCGTGATAATAGTGGGCCTAGGACTTCTAGCAGAGGTCGCAAACTGCGATTACTCGGGGCTTGGAGTGCTGCTCATACTCGTTTTTTATTTCTTCAGGAACAACAAGGTCATGATCACCATAAGCTTTGCGGTGTGGATCGTGGTCTTCTGCTCCTTCGGAAGCTATCGAGAGATCGCTTCCGCTGTAGCGCTCATACCGATCTTTCTGTATGACGCGACGAAGGGAAGCAGGGGAGGAAAGGTGTTCTACTTTTACTATCCGGCCCATCTCCTGCTCGTAGTGCTGGTTAGGAGTTTTATCGTATGAAACTGGGTGTTGTCACCAACGTCAAGGATTTCATGAACCTGCTCTTCTTCGGGTCTGTCTTTGACGACTACGGACTGTTCGAGGCGGAGATCCTGACGGATTGCAGTCTGAAGGTCGACGGGAGAAGATGCGGAAAGTTTTATGATACGGGTGAGGTCGAGGAAATGCGGCTTCCCGGGTATCTTAAATGGAGCGAGAAAAAGAACCTGATCCTTGAGGCGATAAAGGGCAAGAGGCTGCCCGTGAAGATGAAGATCGTGCTCAGGGCCCCGAGTGAAGATGAGGGCGAAGCTCACGACGAGGAGAAGGACGTGAGCCGCTATGTGAACATAAGCTTTGGGGCGGGCAGGCTCAGCGTGACTACGGGCACGGCAGGCGGGGCGTTTGCCGGCGCGAAGGAGGCGGGCGAGGCCTGGGATGAGGAGTTCTTTTCTTTCCTTGCCTCGCGTCATATAGAAGCAGAATCTTAAACCGGACGCAATGGGGGCGGACGGTCAGGGGTGTAGTTTGTCTGAGAACGGAGGGTTTATGGAGAAGAAGGCTCTGATCTTCGAGGCGATAAAGGGAAAG
>JAGDDC010000195.1 GCA_017958245.1 Lachnospiraceae bacterium | reverse complement strand
TAAAGATCGCGTTGAACCCGGGGTACGACGAGATGATCGCTTCTTTGCTGCCTGACGCGGGGTCTCCGTCAAAGCCCGCCTGAACGTCCGTGAGCAGCATCTTCAGGATCTTCGGGAACTCACCGGCGAACTCGTAGCATATCTGCTCTGCCTTGCGGTGGGTCTCCTCCGAGGCGTGCTCGTCCGGCTGTCCGTAGTTGAGCGCTATCACGACCTGTTTTTTGAGCTCCTCTATCACGGAGCTGATCATTTCCCCTGCGAAATAATGCGACGTTGTCTTTTCAAAAGACACCTGTCCGAAGTATCCGGGAAACATGAGTCGCCTGATCGCCTTGATGATGGTGATGATCTTGTCGCGGTCGGGAAGTTTGCGTTTCCCGAGGGCGTTCAAAAGATCGATCTCCTCGTAGTTTGAGTTCATCTCGTCCACGAGACCGTCCAGTATCCTGTCTTTTTCTCTCTGATCCATAAAACCTGCCTTCCTTTTTATCTTCCCACGCAGCCTGCCACGGGGGTGTATCCTTCACCAAGCACTCTCTTTGCGTTCCCGCACAGGATCTTCTCCTTGTCCACATCCGGTATCTCAAGTTCCTCAAAGAGCGCGAGCTCGCTCTTTTGGTCGCTCCA
Source organism: Lachnospiraceae bacterium (assembly GCA_017958245.1). Next base: position 6,223 of record JAGDDC010000195.1, on the reverse strand, counting down.
AGGCGAATCCGTCGCAAAAAGCATCCTGTCCGCGCCGTGGATCTTCAATATCCTCATGAACTGCTCTTTTCCGTAGTATCCAAAGCCCATGGATGTGTCAAGATATATGTCCTCTCCCGCGAGATACCGTTCCACATCCTCCCACTGCTTTTGTCCGCCAAGGTGCGCGGCCACCATCACTCCGCCTTTTAACTCCCTTGTCACCCTCGCAAACTGCCTAGGCGACGTCTTAAAGGGTGCCGGGAAAGCCGGATCAAACCCTGCGTGATGTATCACGATCAGTCCTTTTTCAAATGCATGATCGTAGACTTTGAGCATCCTCTCGTCATCAAGCACGAAGTTCTGGTACTCCGCGTGGAACTTGATGCCTTTGAGTCCCAGCGAGCAAACAAAGTCTATCTGCTCCCTGTAATCATCCGCAAGAGGGTATATCCCGCCAAAAGAAGTGATCCTCTCGCTTTCTATGGACGCCGCCCACTCGCACACTTTCTCCGTCTGGCTGCGTTTGGTCACCACGGGAAGCACCACCGATCTGTGGATGCCCGCCCTGTCCATGCTCTCTAAGAGTCCCGCAAGCGTCATGTCGTGAAAAGGCTTGTACAGGCCCGCGGCCGCATTTTCAAGCGAGGCCCTCGCCCTCGGGGCGAGCGAATCCTCGAAGATATGTGTATGAAAGTCTGTTATCTCCAAATCCATTTAAGAACTCTCTTTTCCCTTCTGTATTCCATCGTACAACGCCTTCTTTCAGCGTCTCGCTCTTTGCGCTTTTCGTCCGTTCTCCGAAGTCTCCGTTCCGTTTAAATACCTTTTTATGATCACGGGGAAGACTCCGAGCGCCCAGACAACCATCAGGAAATACCTCACAAAGTCACCGACCGCTCCTGCAGGGAGTATGAACTTGAAGCCCTCCTTGACGCCGAAAGCCACGGCGGCTCCCACAACGAGCTTTATGATGTGCTTGTATACCGGCAGTCCTCTCTCGTTGAAGTTGACATAGGTCGTCTCCACATACCAGCATCCCGCAAATGCTGCCGCCGAGCCGCAGATCTTGAAGATGTCCGCAGCATTTGCGTAATCTATGATATCGTTTTTGTAAATGATCCCGCAATACACGGTGAGCCCTATCGCTACAGCGATAGTCCCGAGGGCTGCGATCAGTCTGTTCCTCTTTGTGAGCTCGATCCTGTCAGCCACAAGGTTTACGATGAGCGTCACAACAGCAGCGATTATGAGTCCCCAGAGAACATCGTCCGGGGTGTGGACTCCGTGATACATCCTCGAGATCATGACAGCAAGCGCGAGCAGTATGCTCACAAGCTTTATATACCACTTCTTTGTCGTGAAGATGAGCGTCCCGGCAAGCGCAGTCACAGTCTGTGTATGACCGCTCGGGAAGGAGTATCCCGAAGCTCCCGGGATAGCAGACTCTACGGCCTTGAATTCCGGGTCGAGCACCCATGGTCTCGGAACTCTCATCACTATCTTGAGCCCCTGCACGATCAGGCAGGACACAAAGAAAGAGAACCCGATCCTGATCGCAAGCTTTTTATCCACACAGTAATACAGTACCAGCACCACTCCTATCACGGCTGCCGTTCCTCCAAGGAACGTCACCCCGCCAAACACGGTGTTTCCAAACTCAGTCCTGTTCTGAGCAAACCACCAAAGTAATTCCACTTTTCTTCCTCCCCTTAGAACCCGCATACTGCTTTGCGGTTTTTTTGTCTGACCTTCGGGACCCGCGGTCAGTGTTTCCGCGTCATATCCTCACGGTCACGCAGTTTTTCCCCTTCTTGTTTATGTGATCGACCCCGCAGAAAGTGAACCTCCCGCGTCCTCTCACGGTCACGATATCGCCCGGATTCAGCTGTTTTCCGGGGCTGTCGGAAAGCCTCCCGTTTATGAAGACCTTCTGCGCGGTAAAAAGCTCCTCCGCTCCGGACCTCGACATGTTGTAAACCTTGCAGATCACGGCATCCGCCCTTGGCGATGACACCGAGATCACTCTCTCCACCGGTTCGCCCATCGCCCCTTCGGGTTCAAGATTTTCTGCAATCACGCATTTGACCGAAGTGTGTCTCACCCTTGTGAGTTCGTCGCAGATAAACTGCGCTATCCTGCTCATGCAATACACGTCTGCGCGCGACTTCCTGACACATGTTCCTGCGGTATCTGCTTCCGCTTCCTCCGGGGCGCTTTTTTTGCCTTCTTTCTTCCCGTAGACTATTATATCCCCGATGAGGCTTCTGTCTATACCGAGATTCATGAGTGCGCCCAGGAAATCCCTGTGAGTCAGGTCGTCAGAGAACTTCTCCATGAGGGGACTGACCTCCAGCCTCGTGATCGGGAACTCCTCCTCATAGCCAAGGCTGTCCACGTTCCCAAACCTCAGCACCTTCCTCTCCGCGCCGTCATAGCCGCCAAAGAGCGTGAAGGGCACGTGACTCACCTCTCTTTGGATGCAGAGGAACTCATCCGCCTCCACCAAACTCAGAAACGCAGTATTCGTATATATACCCTTGTTGTAGCATTTCCCCGCAAGCTCGAGAAAACGCTTTCTCAAAAGATCATCCATATGTCATCCATAACCGCCTTGCCTGCCCCGAGACCCCCTAAGCAGGTCCTGCCTGCGCCGCCTCATCCTCATATACGGTGTTCGACTCAAGGAACGCTTCTATCGCGTCCGCGATGACGAGCGCATATTTCTGCCTGAAATCCTTTTTCAGCAGCAGTTCATAATTGTCGGGGTTTGACAAAAACATGGTCTCGAGCAGGATCGCGGGATTGGAAGTGATCCTTGTCAGAGACAGGCTCTGCGACCTCTCCTCTTCGAAATCAAATCCCATGTTTTTTATGATCAGAGCGTTCATGAGCGCAGCTGCGTTGTTGAACTCTCCGTATGTGTAGAACATCCTGAAATTCTTTGCGGGCCTGTAATCCGTCACTTCCGCAAGTGAGTTTCCATGAACCGACACCGATATGTCGGGCGCGAGATCTCTGATGATCGCAACCCGCTCCGAAAGCTCAAGGAAGCTGTCATCTGTCCTCGTGATCACCACATTTGCCCCGCGATCCGTGAGTATATCGCGAAGCATCAACCCAAATGACAGATTGAAGTTCTTCTCCTTTGGTCCGTACAGGCCAAGAGGCCCAAGCGCTCCGGGATCGTCCGTCCCGTGCCCGGGGTCGAGAAGTATCACGGCGCCCTCAAGCGATCCCCTCTTCTTCAGGTGCACGGGCTTCTTCATGGAGACGATCATCTTCCCGCCCTCATACCTGCAGTCGTAACCCGAGATATGGAGGCCGCCTGCGAATTCAAGCTCTATCACGGCCCTGCCTTCGCTCACGTCCACGAGCTCGGCCTTCTTGATGGTGTCGTTGTCCGCATACTCGACCTGCGCGCACTCATATGTCTCAAACAGAGTGAGCTCCGCCTTCCCGTCATCGCGCATTTTCAGGCTGAACGGAACGTTCACCTCCGTGTCGAAGACGAGGCTGATGACGTTCCTATCCTTGTGGTCCACAATGACAGCTTTCGCTATCCTGTTCTTTTTTATCTTGCCCTCTTTCCTCGAGATGGCTGATTTCGAGACAAATGTCCCGTCATATATCTGATAGAACTTCTCACACTCCCCGAGAAGCCTCAGTGTTGTACCGCCCGTGATCGGTATAAGATCAGGCGACTGTGAATAGATGTCGGCCCTCGTCATGGTGTAGGCCGAGGTCACCACTCCGTAGGTTCCCTCCGCAAATGGACTGACAGGAGGGTTCTCAGGCGTTCCACCACCGCCGGAAGCCTTCTTCCTCACAATGGTGATCTTCTTTTCCTTGGCCATGTTTCTAAAGACAAATGTGTTCTCCCCGATCTCAAGCTCGGGATAGAGCACGAAGAATCCGTGTTCCGTGGTCTCGATCTTCTCGCCGTTTACGAAGCACTCGTAGTTTGGATCACACGATCCGAGTATGCTCACGTGCTCCCCTGTCGTGGTCAGGCCATCCTTCGGGGAAGCAATGACCATCCTTCTGGGATTCCTGTACTCGCAGATCTCATCGGCCGCAGCTCTGTCGTCGCTCAAGGAGAGCGAATCGATGAGTTCTCTCTCCTCTTCCGTCAGGAAGCCCGTGTCACCGGCTGTTGATCCTGCTGCATCTCCTGCTGCATCTCCTGCTATATCTTCTGCATTTCCTGCAGTTACTCCGGCCTTGTCCCCTTCAGCAGACTTCGCAGCGCCACCTTCGCCCTGCGTACCAAGAGCCTCAACAGTGTTTTCAGCATGGTACAGTCTTGCTCCCTCACCTGCGAAAGCCGTGGTCTCGCACGCAAAAGCGAGCAATAAGATCATGCTTGTTATGAAAAAGAACCTCTTCATCTATATTATCCTTTCCTTCAAATATGCTTTCCTTACAAAAAACATCCGTCCAGACCATATTAACACGTTTTGAAAGGGATTGAAATAGATTCGGAACCAATTCGGGATTTCTCTCGTCTAATGCATGAAAAGACAAAAACACAAAGCACCAGGAGGAAGAATAGTGATGAGTATTAAAAAGATGTTGAGATCGGTTTTTGCGCTCGCTCTGAGTGCAGCCTTGATGTTTGGGACTCAGGCCGGGCCCGCTTTTGCTTCTGAGACAAAGGAATACAAGGAGGCCCCCATTTCCATGGAGGAGGAGTTTGTTCTTGCAGGCGGTTTCAGCAACGCAAAGTCTCCCGTGATCACCAAGGCCCGCATGAAGCTTTTTAACAAAGCTTTCAGGAAATTTACGGGCAGCACGGTCGTTCCCGTGGCATATCTTGGGAAGCAGGTCGTGGCAGGTGTCAACCACCTCTACCTTTGCAGGAGCAAAGCGGTCGTTCCCGGCGCAACCGAGTACTATTGCCTGGTCACGATCTATAAGGATCTGAAGGGCAAGGTAAGCATCCTCGACATGATAGACACGGAGGTCGAGACAATGATCTCCGGCGAAGACGGCGGATGGTTCATGCCAAAGAGCATCAAGCTCACAAAAACCGTAAAGAAGGCTTTCAACAAGGCTTTGCGCGGTCTGAACGGTGTTTCTTACAAGCCTGTCGCACTGATCTCAAAGCAGATCACCGAGGGCACAGGCTACAGTGTGCTCTGCAGGTCAAAAGGCGTATTCCCGGGCGCAACGAGCGGGTATTCCATCGTCATCATAAACCGTGACCTCGATGGAAAGGCGGAGCTTCGCGACATCATGAAGCTCTCTGATAACGAGGCATCGTTTCCTCTCGAGCCGGATCCTTATTACCCGGATCACAGCATGAACACTGTCATCGTCACAGCGGCAGAGGGCGTGGCAAAGGAGCGCATGGAGGAGATCTTCACCGAGAACAGTCTTACCATACGCTATGATTACGACTTTATAAATGCGTACGCAGTAAGCCTCGCCGAAGATGTCGACGAGGCGACGCTCACCGCCCTCATCGAGAAGCTCGAATCCTACGACGAGATCCTCACCGTGGGCAGGGACTGGTACTATCACACCTGCTTGGTCAACGATCCGGTCATCTGATGATGGCTTTTCCTCCTTCACAAAAGCAATTTAGACATCGGGATCGCGTTTTTTCAAGATCCCGATGTCTTTTTTCCCCTTCACAAAGCAATTTAGACATCGGGATCGCGTTTTTTTAAAATCCCGATGTCTTTTTTCCCCTTCACAAGGCAATTTAGACATCGGGATCGCGTTTTTTCAGGATCCCGATGTCTTTTTTCTTCCCCGCAAAGCAATTCGGGCATCGGAAATCGAGGTTTTCCCGTTTTCGATGTCTAACATGGCTGCTTTCCCACATTTCAGGCATCGGAAATCAAGGTTTTCCCGTTTTCCGATGTCCAATGACAAATTGTCAAGGAATGCCGGCGCTTCGATATGGTTTTTGCGACTCGATGTGAGTCGTAGAATTTCCTGCTTTCGCGCTCTCCCAACAAGGGTAAAAATCGCACGGATGCGATTTTTAGCCGTGCTGAGCCATGGATGGCGAATCACGGCGGCCCTGTCACTTGCCGGTAGCTGTCTGCGAAAGCTTGGAAATTCTTGACGAATCATATGGAGCACAAAACCATGTTGAAGCGCCGGCATTCATATGATAAACAAAACTCAGGCACCGGAAACAAGAGTTACCCTGTTTCCGATGCCTGCACTATTCCTTCTTCTAGAGTATATACCTATAATCCTCATACACCGCTTTAATGAGCGCTGTTAT
>JAGDDC010000194.1 GCA_017958245.1 Lachnospiraceae bacterium | reverse complement strand
TCTGCTGCCCTTCTCGCCGTCTCTATGCCGACATCGGTAGATCCGGTGAGCGTGATGGCCTCAACGTCCTTGTGCTCACACAGCCATGTTCCGACCTCTGAGCCGGGTCCCGTAAGTATCTCAATTGCACCGGGTGTGACTCCCGCCTCGCCCATCAGGGCTGTCAGCTTGCACAATGTCAGCGGGTTGTCCGTCGAGGGCTTTACGATCGCTGCGTTGCCCGCGAGCAGCGTCGGAGCGACCTTCTGGTCGAACAGGTCGCAGGGGAAGTTGAAAGGTATGACGCAGGCTACCACGCCGATAGGCTCTCTCCTCGTTATGAGGACATGCCTTTCCTGCCCTGCCTCCATGCCTGCCGGTATCGTCTCTCCGTAGAGATGCTTTGCCCTCTCGGAGAAAGCCTTGAAGCTTATCGGTATGTTGCCGATCTCCGCCCTCGCCTGTACTATGGGCTTGCCTGTCTCGTCCGAGAGTGTCTTTGCGAGATCTTCCTTGTTCTTCTCAACAAGGTCTATGAACTTGTACATGATCTCGACCTTCTCGCACACGGGAACCTTCGCCCAGATCTTCTGGGCTGCGAGCGCAGCGTTCACCGCGCGGTCCACGTCCTCCTTCGTCGCTCTGGGCACGGTGTCAACTACCGAACCGTTCGCGGGGTTGATGACGTCTATTGCTCTTCCGTCCGATGCGTCTACAGCGACGCCGTCTATAAACATTTTCATGCGATCTCAGTCCTTTCTTTACTGTGCAAATCCCGTAAATGACAACATCAGTCCGCCACAGGTGTTCCTTCCGTCATCCTCGAAGCCGTACTCACCGAAGGTGAACTCAGCGATGAACGGAACGCCGTCAGCTGCTGCGATGAGCTGCTTTGCAACCTCATCTATGCGGTCTCCGATGCCGGCCCTTCTTCCGCCGCAGTGAACCAGATGGAAAGCGCCGGCCTTCTCACCGAGCTTCTCCTTGAGTTCTCCGAGTGTCTTGCCCGTGGATGCGATGAGCTCGTCAACACTGCCCTCCATCCTGATGACAGCCGTGCCGACAGCGAGGTTGTTGCCGATGTTCATCGAGAGGTCATCATTTCCGCCCATGGGATGTCTGATCGCAACAAGATCGCCTATGGGATCCTTTACGCCGAGAGGGGATGTGATCGTAGCAACGAGCAGGTCTCCGCCCTTGATCGAGTTGATGTCTAAATTCCTCCAGGAAGCGTACTTCTTAAGAGCGGGAACTCCGTCGATCTCAACGAGCTTTCTCTTGCCCTCGATCTTGGTGATGATACCCATATCCTTCGTCTCGCGGTATGCGCCCGTGTACTTGTTTGCCATCTTCTTTGCGGTATAGAAGAAGGCAACGGCTACTCCGTCCGCGAACACGCCCTTGTCCGTGTAGAGCTTCCACTCGCCTGCGATCGCGTTGTCAGCTGCCGATCCGCCGTAGAAAGGAACTCTTCCTATGACATCCGATATGCCCTTCAAGAAGGTCTCTTCCTCTCCGGGAGGCGCTACCATATAGAAGTAATCCGGAGCTGTCGTCTTGCCCGCGCGCTCCATGGCGAGCTTTGCAGCTTCTCTTCCGGCTTTGCGTGCGCAGTCGCTCTTCTCTACCGCTGCGATACCTACTGCCATATCGGGATCCGATACCGCCATGATGCCTACGAAGCCGTTCTCACCCGACACATATCCCTCGGGAGTTATAACACCTGTAAATGATGTGTTTCCGATGATCGGAACCCCGGGCAGCTCACCCGCTATACCCGCGAGCATAGCGTCGAGGTCGTATGCGCAGCTTGCGTAAGCGTACGCCATGTTGACCTTCTCAAGGCCCTGTTTTGCTTTTCTTGCGGCTTCCTCGCCCGCGAGGCGCGCATCCGCGTTAACACTGGAACCAACGTTAGCTTTGAACATGTTACCTTCCTCCTTATATAGTTTTTTGATTTGTATATACATTTTGTGAAAAATGTATATCTCGCCCACACTTTAAGATTATAATTTATGCAAAAATACCAATCAAGACGACCGTTCCACCACGTGAAACGCCCGTTCCGATAAACGGAACGGGCGCTGTTCATGCTATCCCAAGTGCCTCCTTTGCGAGGCGGTCTGCCATATCGTTGTATTTGTCCCCCGAATGTCCTTTCACTTTCCTGAAGGAGATCTTCAATCTCTCACACGCCTCGCGGTAAAACGCGACATAGTCCGCCGTGCCCTTCTTCGTGGTCTTCCACTCGCCGGTGCACCATTTGGCTATGCCCTCGTAGTCGTGGAAGATCGTGACCGACCCTATCCCGTAGTCCATGCAGTACTTCATTGCAGCCATCGATCCGAAGATCTCCCCCGCGACGTTTCGCATGGAGGCAAGCTCCTCATCGTCGAAAGCCTCCGAGAAGGTCACCGTCTCCCCTTCAAGCAGCATCACGCAGCCGTAAGAGAACCTCCCCGTGTTCACATCAAAGCTCCCGTCGACGTACGCCACAGCGCAGTCCTTAGGGACCTGAAGCTCATCTTTGTCCGCATCTTTCGGACTCTTTTTCTTCTCACTGTCCGGAGCTCCCGGTCCCGAAGCGCCCTCCATGAACTCTTCAGCCTCAGAGAGCAGCTCAAAGCCCTTGAAGCTCGCGCCCGGGAACCCTGTGACCTGCTCCCTGCACTCATCCCAGGTTTTGTATATGCCGGGCTTCCTGCCCGACCTCACCGCGTAATAATTCTTCTTCATCAGCCGTCAACCTCACGGGCGCAAGGTATCGACGGTATGGCCCCGTTCCTCGAGACCGCTATGGAGGCCGCTTTGCTCGCGCGCTTCATGGCAGCTTCCATGTCCATCCCCCTCGCAAGGCTCGCGATCAGGTATCCCGTGTAAGTGTCCCCCGCAGCCGTCGTGTCCCTGACCTCAGACTTCACGCACTCGCAGGATATCCTCTCCCTGCCGCACAGAGCGATGCTCCCCTTGTCTCCGAGCGTCAGGACAAATGATGCACCCGCAAAGCTCTCGCTCAGCCTGTCAAGTATCCTGTCTGCCTCCTTTTCCCCTGTCATAAGGAAGCCCTCGACCTCGTTCAGCACGAACGTTGAGATCTTCTTCTTGTCTATGCTCTTTAAGGCGTCGTTGAAAGGCGAGGGGTTCAAGAATATCCTCATCCCTCTCTCATAGGCCTTGTCAACCACGTAGTCGAGCATATTGACCTCGTTTTGAAGTGTCAGTATGTCGCCCTCATCAAAGCGTGAGATCACACTGTCGACATACTCCTTTGTGTTTCCGTGGTTGGCACCGGGATAGAGGATGATGTTGTTCTCCCCAGAGGCGCTCACCTGGATCAGAGCATGTCCGGTC
>JAGDDC010000193.1 GCA_017958245.1 Lachnospiraceae bacterium | reverse complement strand
TTGATTTTTATATAGAAAAACTATCTGATTTGTGGTATCATATGTGAAAATACATGTATTCTTATGAAAGGATTGCGGGTCCTATGAAGAAAAAGAAATCTACAAGATACATATACTTGCTCGCGCTTGCCCTGATGCTCGCGGCGCTCCTGCTCGCGGGTTGCGCGGGAGGGAGCGGGGCTGACGGAGGCTCGGGCGCGAAGGGCGGTTCGGGCGCGACGGTCGAGAACGGGACGAGCCTCAGACTTCAAGACCTCGCGAAGGCAAAGATCGGAGGACTCACGGGTACGATCTTCGGAGATATCGTGCACGAGGAGCTTCCGGATACCGAGATCCTCTTCTTCAACTCGAACGCCGACGGGATCGCTGCTCTAAAGAGCGGAAAGGTCGACGCGATCGCGCTCGACGGGCCTGTCGCGCTCAACATGGCTGCGACGGACGAGGATCTGACCACGATACCGGAGGAGATCGGAGTCACCGATTTTGCCTATGCTCTCGCCAAGACGAGCGAGGGAGAGGCCCTGTGCGAGAATCTGAGCGCATATATGAGAGAGCTCAAGTCAACAGGTGTCATGGATGAGCTCTTAAACAAATGGATCAACGGAGCCGACCCTTTGAAAGTCGAGATGACCGATTACGAGAGCCTTCCTGCCACAAACGGCACGATAAGGCTGGCCGGAGAGGCCATGTACGCGCCCTTTTTCCTCTTGGCAGACGGCAAGTATATGGGGTATGAGGTCGAGATCGTCGCGATGTACTGCAGGGACAGGGGATATGCTCTCGAGATCATGAACATGAACTTTGACGCCATACTTCCCGCAGTCCAGAGCGGAAGGTGCGACCTTGGCGCTTCCTGCATCTCTGTGACCGAGGAGCGCAAGGAGACGACGCTCTTCTCGGAGCCCGATTACACGGGCGGCACTGCGCTGCTGGTCCTCAAGGACGAGGTCTCAAGCACCGGCTTTTGGCAGGGACTTGCGGAGAGCTTTGAGAAGACCTTCATCCGCGAGGACCGGTGGAAGATGTTCCTTGAGGGTGTCGGGACGACGATCTTCATCACGCTGATGTCGATACTGCTCGGCACCGCGCTCGGGTTCTTCGTCTTCATGGCCTGCAGGAACGGAAACCGCGCGGCAAACCTGATCACACGCTTCTGTGTATGGCTTGTGACGGGGATGCCCATAGTGGTTCTCCTGATGATACTGTACTACATAGTGTTCAGCAAGATGCTCATCTCGGGTGCATGGATAGCCATAATCTGCTTCACTCTGGTGTTCGGCGCATCGGTCTACTCGATGATCAAGGCCGGAGTCGGGGCAGTGGGACCCAAACAGCTTGAGACTGCATACGCGCTGGGCTACACGAACCGCAGGGCTTTCTACCGCGTGATCCTGCCTCAGGCGCTGCCGCATTTCATGCCGGCTTACAAGAGCTCGATCACCGAGACCATCAAGGCGACCGCCGTGGTGGGCTACGTGGCGGTGCAGGATCTCACGAAGATGGGAGATCTCGTGAGGAGCCGTACCTATGACGCCTTCTTCCCGCTGATAGCAGTGGCGGTGATATATTTCGTGATCGCGGCACTGATGATCTTCGTCGTAAGGAGGATCGAGGTCCGCATAGATCCCAGACAGAGGAGCGAAAAAGAAATCTTAAAAGGAGTGACTGCTCATGATTGAACTGATCCATCTTGAAAAAAAGTACGAGAACGTGGTTCCGCTGAAGGATGTCAGCGTGGTCATAAACAACGGGGACGTGATCTCGGTGATCGGACCTTCGGGAGCGGGCAAGTCCACGCTCATCCGCTGTATCAATATGCTTGAGAAGCCCACGGGAGGGCAGATCCTGCTCGACGGCACGGACATCACCGCCAAGGGCTACGACCTGACGCTCGCGAGGCGCAAGATGGGCATGGTCTTCCAGTCCTTCAACCTCTTTCCGCACCTCACCGTCATAGAGAACCTGATGCTCGCTCCGATGGACATCCTGAAGAGGTCCAAACAGGAGGCCTATGACACGGGCATCGCGCTCTTAAAGCGCGTGGGACTGTCGGGCAAGGAACTGAAATACCCCGATCAGCTCTCGGGCGGGCAGCAGCAGCGTGTCGCGATCGCGAGGACGCTTGCCATGGACCCCGAGGTGATACTCTTTGACGAGCCTACGAGTGCCCTCGACCCCACGATGGTGGGAGAGGTGCAGGCCGTCATCAGAGACCTGTCGAAGACCGGCAAGACGATGATGATCGTCACCCACGAGATGAACTTCGCCCGCGAGATCTGCAACAGAGTCTTCTATATGGATCAGGGCGGGATCTACGAGGACGGCACGCCCGAGCAGATCTTTGACACACCGAAGAAGGACCTGACAAGGCGCTTCATCAGGCAGCTCAAGGTCCTCGAGATCGACGTCGACAGTCTCGACTACGACTTCATAGGTGCGGGGGCGCAGATAGACAGGTACTGCTGGCAGAACGCCATCCCTTCGCCCGTGAGATACAGGATCCGCCTGGCTTTCGAGGAGCTCATACAGCAGATGCTCACCTCCGTGATCGCAGACCGCGGAGTCCACGTGACTATCGAATACTCGGACAAGGAGAAGATCGCTCGGGTGATCGTCACCTACGGCGGGGACAATTTCGATCCCGAGTACGGCGACAACGAGTTCTCCTACGAGTTCCTGAGAAGCTCGGTTGACGAGATAACCTACAACTACGAGCCCGGCAGGGAAGATTCCAACACGATCAACGTGCTCATACGCGATAAAAGCAACTGATCTCTGCAAATGAAACCGCGCAGACGGGCGCGTTAAAGAAAAAGAGGAAACGAAGCTTTGCTGAAGGATGCGTAAAAGAATCAAAGAGGAAACCATATGGCACCGGTATACAAGGACTATCCGCTGAGTGCAGCGGTCGTGGATGAGATCTCGGCGGAGGTCCAGGCCTATCTTAAACAGAAAAAACTCGAGAACAGAAACATACAGCGCATAAGGCTGACTGTCGAGGAGATGCTTCTAAACCTGCTTGAGAAGTTCGGCGAGGGAGCGCGGATAAGCGTCGCTATAGGAAAGAGATCGGGGCAGCAGGTCTTCCGTCTCCGATATGACGGGGAGGCCTTCGATCCGACGGACACCGACGAAACCTGGTCGGGAGACGTGCTGAAGATGCTCGGGATCTCGCCGTCGTGGAGCTACAGGGGAAGGACCAACACCGTATCCCTCTGCATGGCTGAGAAGCCTAAGAAGGGCATCACCTTCTACATACTGGTGGCCATGGGACTCGCGGCTCTCATCGGAGTGCTCGGGACATTCCTTCCCGAGACCTTCAGGAAGAGTGTGGACGAGATAGTGCTCACACCCGTGGTGCACGCATTTATGGGGCTTGTCACGACATTTGCGGGGTTGATGATCGGACTGACAGTGTGTGGCGGGATGCTCGGTATGGGCGACTCGCCGTCTGCGGGACGCCTGTGCAGAAGGTTCGTGCTGAGGCTTTTGGCCATATCCTTCCTGGTGGGCAGCCTCGCAGCTGCCGCATCCCTGCCCTTTCTTGACCTGAACTACACTCTTCAGGGACACGGAGGTACGGAGACGATCGGCCAGATCAGCGAGCTGCTCTTTGGGATCCTGCCCTCCAATCCGATCGATCCGTTCAAGAACGGAAACACTCTCCAGATCATAGTGATTGCACTCTTCCTTGCGACTGCGATGATCGCGCTCGGCGGGCGCGCGGGAAAAGTAAGAGAGCTTGTATGTGAGTCTGCAGCCGTCATGCAGCGCGTGGTCGCGACGGTCTGCTCACTCGTGCCTTTGCTGGCCTTCTCACTGATAGTGAGACAGATATGGACGGGGGAAGCGGGCGTCTTCCTCGCGGTCATCAAGCCTATAGTGATCGTGATCGCGATGAACATCGTAATCTCAGCGGTCCTGCTCTTTGTGACTTCGCTGCGGATCAAGCGGTCTCCGGGGGAGATCTTAAAGAGCTTCATGCCGCCTTTTATAGTGGCTTTCACTTCGTCGTCGGGCGTGGCTGCCATGACACTCTCCATGGAGACGCTTCAAGAGAAGTTCGGTGTCAAAAAGAACATGGCCGGCCTCATGTATCCGCTCGGCACGATGTTCCTCAAGGCAGGAAGCGTGGCTTTCTTTTCGGTGCTCTGCTTTTCGCTCGCAGAGACCTACGGGTTGGACGTGAGTCCCTCGTGGATCGTCTCTGCAGTCATCATATCTACGCTGGTAGTCATCGCCATCCCGCCCATTCCGAACGCCGCGCTGCTCGGGTTTGCAGTGATGTTTTCGGGACTTGGGATCCCGAGCGAAGCGATCGTGCTCGGCATGGCGGCAGATATGATCCTTGATTTTGTAAACTCGGGCTTCAACGTGCTCATGCTCTGCTTCGAGACTGTGGGCTGCGCGAAGAGATATGAGCCGATGATCGAGGAGAAGAAGACCGGGTCTATCTGACCCAGCGCCCCGAGGCTCCGCAGGGGAGCACAAAACCGCCGTGCGTGACCGGAAGACCGATCTCGTCCGCGCTCACACTTCCCCCAAACCTCTTCGCGAACTCGAGGTTCAGAAGATATGAGAGGACAGCGGGCTGGAGCCCTGTGGTGTAGGAGTTTATGAGCACGAAGAGAGGGTCGTCCGTCAGAAGCTCTGCGCAGAGCTTCACAAAGGGATGAAGACTCTCCTCGAGCTTCCAGATCTCGCCGCCCGGGCCCCTTCCGTAGGAGGGAGGGTCCATGATGATCGCGTCGTACCTGTTCCCGCGGCGTATCTCGCGCTCCACGAACTTCTTGCAGTCGTCGGTTATATATCTGATCGGCGCGCTCTCAAGGCCTGAGGCGTGGGCGTTCTCCTTGGCCCAGGTCACCATGCCCTTTGAGGCATCAACGTGTGTCACACTGACTCTGAAGGCTTCCCCGGGGGTGCCGGCTTCGGCCCCGCGGGCAGGAAAAGCGTGGCCTGCATCATTTGCGGTGTGAGAAGCGCGGGCCGGAGCTCCCTCGAGAGCCGGCGCGATCGTAGCGCCGCCTGTGTAGGCAAAGAGGTTGAGGACCTTGATGCGGCGGTCTCCGTCGCGGTCGAGCGCAGTCCTTATCACGCCGCGCATCCAGTCCCAGTTGACCGCCTGCTCGGGGAAGAGCCCTGTGTGCTTGAAGCTGAAGGGCTTTAGGTTGAACACCGCCTCGCGGTAGGTGATCTGCCAGGTCTCCGGCAGGTCGAAGAACTCCCATTCGCCGCCGCCGCGGTCACTCCTGTGATAGTGCGCGTTTAACTTCCCCCAGAGAGAGGGGTCTTTTTTTATGCTCCAGATGACCTGCGGGTCGGGCCTCAGAAGCTTAAAACGCCCCCAGCGTTCGAGCTTCTCGCCGTCCGAGGAATCGAGCACCTCATAGTCTTTCCATTTGTCTGCGATCCACATATAGCATTTCCTTTGCAAATGATTTTAGAACGGACCATAAAGGCCCTTTGACCAGAGTATTATATCACGGCGGGGGCGGATTTGCCAGCGCGGAAAGACACTTCATTTGCGGGGAGACCACTATCCGTGGCGGCTAATCTTTTGGCATGAGGGTCGGATTTGCTTGACTACAGAGGGCAAATGTCATAAACTTATAGTCGAGATGCGACCCGATGCGCAAAAAGTGTAAACAATTCACGCCGAAGGGTCCGCAGACAAATGAGCCCACGGGGCAGAAAACGGAGGAAAGGTAATATGGGTATACTTTCAAGATTCAAGGATATCATGTCGGCAAACATCAACGCTCTTCTCGACAAGGCTGAAGACCCCGAGAAGATGATCGATCAGTGCTTAAGAAACTTAAATTCCGACCTCGGCAAGGTTAAGTCGGAGACCGCAGCTGTCATGGCTGAGGAGCAGAGAGCAAAGAGAGAACTCGACGAGTGCCAGAAAGAGATCGACAAGATGCAGGCATACGCTGTGAAGGCTCTTGAGGCAGGCAACGAGGACGACGCAAGGAAGTTCCTCGAGCAGAAGGCTTCAGTTTCGAGAAACCTCGAAGGCCTCACCCAGACCTACGAGCTCGCACACACCAACGCTACCAACATGCGTCAGATGCATGACAAACTCGTGAGCGACATCGGAGAACTCGAGAACCGCAAGGATATGATCAAGGGCAAGCTCGCTGTGGCAAAGACCCAGGAGACCATCAACAAGATGACTTCATCGGTATCCAGCGCGAACAACTCCATCAGCAGCTTCGAGAAGTTCGAGAAGATGGCTGACAAGAAGATCGACGAGGCAAATGCTATGGCAGAGCTCAACAGATCCACAAAGAAGGACCAGATCGAGGACCTCGAGGCGAAGTACGGCAACTCACCCACAGCAACTTCTGTAGATGACGAGCTCGCAGCACTCAAGGCAAGCCTTGGCAAATAAGTTTTAGGACAGACAGGAAGATCAAGACAGGCCGGGGGCGACGCACTCGGCTTGTTTTTGAAAAATGATCATCTAACTTAGACAGAAAG
>JAGDDC010000192.1 GCA_017958245.1 Lachnospiraceae bacterium | reverse complement strand
GATGACGCCACGACCTTCATGTGGAGAAAGGCGACGGACTACAACTGGCAGACGGTATACCTTCCCAACGCTCAGGATCTGGGCGAGGAGGGAGTCTCCTCCTACGAGAACTTCAGGAAGAAGATAGAGAGCTTCATGGTAAAGGGCATAAAGATCCGCATCCGCACGGCGCAGACCTCGCCCTCCCAGAACAACGGCAACGATCCCGGACAGCGCCCCAGCAAGGAAGTGATAGTTGCTATCCCCAAGAGGACCAACGCGCCTACTATCAAGCTGAACGTAAAGAAGCTCACCCTGAACACCAAGACGACCATGGAATACTATGACGGAAGTGCATGGGTTGACTGCGAGAAGAACATGGACCTCGCGGATATAGCTCCCCAGGTCTTCTACAAGGAAGACGGGTCGCAGACTTCCGCCACAGTGAAGTTCCGCGTGGCGGCGACAGACAAGAAACCCTGCTCCAAGACATTTGTCCTCAAGATCCCCGCACAGGGAAAGGGACCGACAGTCGGTGCATCGGGCAGTGTTAAGATCAGCAAGCAGGATTCAAAGCTCTTGCTCGATTTTGCAGACGCTTCGAAGGAGAACCCCATCGAGTATTGTGTGATAAAAGACGGCACCGCGATCGACAAGGCTACAAAGGTCAGCTGGAAGACCGTGAAGGCGGTCAAGACGATCAAGATATCGGACCGTCAGGCACCCTCGGGAGCCAAGATCTACTTCAGGTTTGCAGGCGTCAACGCCAACGCGAACAAAGACATCGAGTACAAGCTTCCTTCGGCAGCGACGGAATACACGGTGAAATGATGAATATGCAAATGATCAGGGGAGGGTGACCTCCCCTGTATAATTTGTGGCGAAGATCTCGCGGATCTTGGCGAGCGAACCGGTCTGGCCGAGGGCCCACATGAGCTTTGTCACTGCGGCCTCCGTGGTCATGTCAAATGCCTGGATCACGCCGCCCTCAAGCGCGAGCTTGCCGGTCTCGTATATGGACAGGTCGCTCTTCTCATAGAGACACTGGCTGGAGACGACGATCGCGATGCCTGAGTCCGCGAGCTTTGAGAGCTCCGAGATCAGGTCTCTGTGCACGTAGTGGAGCCCGCCCGCTCCGAAGGCCTCGATCACTATGCCGCGGTAGTTCATGGACGCGAGCATATCGAAGACGGCCGGATCGAGCCCGGGCGTGAGCTTTAAAAGAAAGACGTTCGGATTGATCTTCTCGGAGAGCGAGAACATACCATGGGGCTTCATAAGAAGCTCTTTGTTTATGTTCAGGCCCGTTGAATCGATCGTCGCGACCAAAGGGAAATTCACACTCTCAAATGCGTCGAAACCGGTCGTGCGCACCTTGACTGCACGGCACCCGAGTATGATCTTCCTGTTGAACGAGAGGAAGATGCCGGGCACGCCCGAAGCGGCCATGGCAAGCGCATAGCGCATGTTGTCGCATGCGTCTGTCAGCGGATGTATGAGCGGCAGCTGAGACCCCGTGACCACGACGGGTATGGGGATGTTCTGCAGCATAAACGAGAGAATGGAGGTCGTGTAGGCCATGGTGTCGGTGCCGTGCGTGATCACGATCCCGTCATAACCCTCGTAGTTGTCGTACACGGCCTTTGCCATGACGACCCACTCCTCCGGCTGTATGTTTGAACTGTCGAGGCTTAAGACATCTTTGAAGGACAGGTCGTAGTTCTCAGCGATCCCGCTTATGTAGCTCAACATCCCGTCTGCGCTCAGAAGCGGGACGAGCCCCTTGTCACTCTGCTCGCAGGCTATGGTGCCTCCCGTTGTAAGCACAAGTATCTTTTTCTTTCCCGTATCGCTCATCTCAAGCCCTCTCTTTGTTTATGATCTACCCCTAATATATGATTCCCGCACGTTTTTTTCAAGGAAAAGTTGAAAAAGCAGGGGGGCTCGTTTATACTGAAAAAAAACAACGGAGGCCACCATGAAGACAGCTACTGAGAGATTTTTGAGATACATTACGTTCGACACCCAGTCACAGGATGACTGTGAGCAGGTCCCGAGCACGCAGAAGCAGCATTTGCTCGCAAAGGAGCTTGCAAAGGAGCTTGAAGAGATCGGAGCGCAGGAGGTGCGATACGACAGCGAGCATTGCTATGTCTACGCCACGATCCCCGCGACAGACCCCGAAGCTGAGGCGAAGAAGCTCCCCACTTTAGGCTTCATAGCACACATGGACACGAGCGATGCCATATCGGGCGAGAACGTGAAGGCAAGGCTCATAGAAAACTATGACGGGACCGACGTTGTCTTGAACGAGGAACTCGGCGTTGTCATGAAGACTAAGGATTATCCTCATCTTTTGGACAACAAGGGAAAGACGCTGATCGTGACAGACGGCACCACGCTGCTCGGGGCGGATGACAAAGCGGGAGTCGCTGAGATCATGGCTATGGCGGAATACCTGCTCGAGCACAGGGAGATCCTGCACGGAAAGATAAGGATCGGCTTCACGCCCGACGAGGAGGTCGGACACGGAGTGTCCTTCTTTGACGTCGAGGGCTTCGGGTGCGACTGGGCCTACACGATAGACGGCGGAGCGATAGGCGAGATCGAGTATGAGAACTTCAACGCCGCTGCCGCAAAGGTGAAGATAAACGGAAACAGCATACATCCGGGCACCGCAAAGGGCAAGATGATCAATTCGCAGCTCGTGGCCATGGAGCTTCAGGAGATGCTCCCCGCTTTCGAGAACCCTGCTTACACCGAGGGTTACGAGGGCTTCTACCACCTGACCGACATGACGGGCACGGTGGAGGAGACGGTCATGAACTACATCATAAGAGACCACGACAGGGCAAAGTTTGAGGCGAAGAAGGAGTTCTTCGGCAAGGTCGTGGATCATTTGAACGCAAAATACGGCGCGGGGACAGTGAACGCGACGGTGAAGGACACATACTACAACATGGTCGAGCTCATCAAACCCCACATACATCTCATAGACAACGCGGTCGCTGCCATGAGGGAACACGGGGTGGAGCCCATCATCATGCCCATCAGAGGCGGCACGGACGGGGCGATGCTCTCCTACAAGGGACTTCCCTGCCCGAACCTGTGCACCGGCGGCTACAACTTCCACGGGAAGTTCGAGTACATCACGGTCGAGGCGCTCGAGAAGATCGCGCAGATACTGGTGAGCATAGTAAAGATCTACGACAAGCCTGTGGGTTGAGATACAGGTTAAGACGGAGCCCGCCGCAGGCCGGGACGGAGCCTGCCTTTGGGGCAGACCGTAAGGTGACTGCAGAGGGCAAATGATTGATCGGAGGAGAGACATGCTTCTTACGGGAGCCGAAATCTTGATAGAATGCCTGAAGGAACAGGGAGTGGACACCGTGTTCGGATACCCGGGCGGGACTGCGCTCGGGGTCTATGACGCCCTCTACAGGCTGGGCGGCATAAAGCATATACTCACCTCGCACGAGCAGGGAGCTGCCCATGCGGCGGACGGGTATGCGAGAGTGACGGGCAGGACGGGAGTCTGCCTCGTGACCTCGGGGCCGGGCGCCACAAACCTCGTCACAGGCATAGCCACGGCCTACATGGATTCCGTGCCGCTCGTGGCGATAACCATCAACGTTCCGACGGCGTCGCTCGGAAAGGACAGCTTTCAGGAGGTCGACATAGCAGGCGTCACCATGCCCGTCACAAAGCACGGTTTCATAGTGAAGGACGTTGAGAAGCTCGCGGATACTGTGAGACGTGCCTTCACCATAGCGGGGCGCGGAAGGCGCGGACCTGTGCTCGTGGACATAGCAAAGGACGTGACACAGCTGAAGGCCGAGTACGAGAGGGCAAAGATTGAGTCGCACCGCATTTGGCCCTCGGTTGACAAAGAACCGTTAAAACAGGCTCTGACACTCATAAGACGGTCCAAAAAGCCCGTGATCCTCGCCGGAGGCGGAGCGGTGGCCTCAGGGGCATACGCTGCCGTGAAGAAGCTCGCACAGATGACGGGAGCAGTCACGGTATGTACTCTCATGGGGATGACGTCCTGCAGCACGGAGGACGAGGAGTTTCTCGGCATGTCCGGGATCCACGGGACGGTCGCCGCGAACAGGTCGCTCTGCGAGGCCGATCTGATCATAGCGCTCGGCTGCAGGTTCAATGACAGAGTGACGGCAAACCCCTCTCTTTTTGCGCCGCACGCGGACCTGATCCAGATAGATATAGACCCTGCCGAGCTCAACAAGAACGTGTATGTCACGGTCGCGATAGCGGGGGATGTAAAGACGGTGCTGACAGAGCTCGAAAAGAAGTTAAAGACGCCCAGGAAGCGCTCACAGTGGGCGAAGGAGCTCATAAGGCAGCGCCTTGAGGAGAAGCGCGAACAGGGCACGGCAGAAGGCTTCACCCCTGCCAATATCGTCCGCACGGTATCGGATGCGGTGGGTCCCGACGCGGTGATAGTCACCGAGGTCGGACAGAACCAGATGTGGACGGCCCTAAACTACGGCTTCACGGAGAAGACAAGGTTTATCACCTCGGGAGGCCTGGGCACCATGGGCTTCGGCCTTGGGGCCGCGATAGGCGCGAAGATAGGCTGTCCCGGAGATACAGTCGTAAACTTCGCGGGCGACGGGTGCCTCAGGATGAACATGAACGAGCTTGCTACGGCATCTGCGTACCACGTACCGGTGCTTGAGATACTCTTTAAAAACAACACTCTCGGTATGGTCAGGCAGTGGCAGGACATGTTCTATGCGAAGCGCCACTCTCAGACGACGCTCCCCGACAACGTTGATTACGTGAAGCTCGCGGAGGCCATGGGAGTGAAGGCTGTGAGGGTCTCTGGACTTGCGGATCTCAAGAAGGCCGTGTCGAAGGCAAAGAAGCTTAAGGCCCCCCTCCTCGTAGTCTGTGACATAAAAGAAGACGAGGCGGTATGGCCGATGGTCATACCGGGCTCGTCTCTTGAAAGAACCTTTGGAGCGGATGATTTCGAATGATCTGCGGGAACGCAGGTCATCCGGCTTTCCGATCATTTGTTGACGTCGATATAGCTGTAGAGAGTATACTTTGATATACCGAAATATTTTGAGACCTTGTCTCCCGACTTGGTTATCAGGAATGCACCGCTGTCGTTCAGGAACTGAATGGCGGCGGTCTTGTCTTCCTTGGTCATATACGGCACGGGTTTCCCGACTTTTCTCACAGACTGCTCAATGAGATCGTCGAGCAGTTCATTTACGTTGTTCGTGATCTTCTCCGCAGACTCAGCCTTGTCATCGGTGCCGATAAAGGAGCGGAGAGCGTTCTCCGTCATGGTCAGCCCCGTGATGTCATAGTTGATGGCGAGGATATAGATGATCGTGCCGCTCTCGTCGCGGATGTACATAGTCGAGGATTTGAGGATCCTCCCAT
>JAGDDC010000191.1 GCA_017958245.1 Lachnospiraceae bacterium | reverse complement strand
TGCGCGACTGGCTGTATGTGAAGGACCACTGTCTTGGGATACTCGCCGTGATCGAGAAGGGTAGATTGGGTGAGGTCTACAACCTCGGCGGTCACAACGAGAAGACCAACATAGACATCGTAAAGATCATCTTGAAGGAGCTCGGAAAGCCCGAGAGCCTGATCAGATTCGTGGCGGACAGGAAGGGACACGACCTGAGGTACGCGATAGACCCGCGCAAGGCGATGGAGGAGCTCGGATGGGAGCCAAAGACCATGTTTGCGGACGGGATCAAGCTCACTATCGACTGGTACAGGGCTCACACCGGATGGATGGAGGAGTGTACGAGCGGAGATTATCAGAAGTATTATGAGGAAATGTACGGAAACCGTGGGTGAGATGGCGGAGGCTTCTTAAACCGCAGTACTGTCAGGTGCCGCATGCCTGAGGGACAGGCCCCTGTCAGTGGATTGATCGTCATTTGGGAAGGATGGGCAGGACATGAAGGTCTCGCTTGCACAGACACACATATATTGGGAGGACGTCGACAAAAACCTTGAGACTGCGGAGAGAGTGCTTGAGCGGGAGAGCGGCAAGGGTTCAGCGCTCGTGCTCTTCCCCGAGATGAGCTTCACCGGGTTTACGATGAACGGGAAGGTCGCCGCAAATGACGATGCGATCATGGCGCGCATGGCGGACATGGCGCGGAAGTATGGGATAGCCGCGGGCTTTGGCAGGGTGAAGAAGGAAAAGAAATGTCAGAACCACTATACCGTGGTAGACTGCGAGGGCAGCGTGATCTCTGATTATATAAAGATACACCCCTTCTCCTATGCTCACGAGAACGTCTTCTTCGAATCGGGATCCAAGGTCAGCGTGTTCGACATAGGAGGGCTTGCCTTCTCGAATTTCATCTGCTATGATCTGCGCTTCCCCGAACTCTTTCAGGCGGTCGCAGACCGCGTTTCGGTGATCGCGGTACCCGCGAACTGGCCGGGGGAGAGGAGCGCGCATTGGGATGCGCTGCTCAAGGCGCGTGCGATCGAGAATCAGGTCTATATACTCGGGATCAACTGCGCGGGCGAGATAGGCGGGAAGACTTACGCCGGCGGCACTTGCGTGATCGACCCGGCCGGCAACGTGCTCCGCAGGCTTGGCGAGGAAGAGGAGACTCTGTGCTTTGAGCTTGAGGATGACGTGGCGTCCTTCAGGGAGGCATTTCCCGTGAGGCAGGACAGAAAGGTCGCGCTGTACGGGAGTCTGTACGGACTGTGATACTGGGGAACCCGGATGAGCCGGATGAAGGAAGACGGGTCGGGACAGACCCGCGAAGCCCAACGGACAGGCGGGTTTAGATAAGGAGAAAAAGAGATGGATCTTTCAAACATAACGGTGCCGGCATCAAACATGGCGGCGATGGTCTTTACATGCGTGTTCTCATTTGCACTGCCCATAGCGCTGATGATCATCTGGTACAAGAAGACGGGCGCGAGGGCTGTCGACGCGCTGATCGGAGCCGGCGCTTTCGCAGTGTTTGCGCTGATGCTGGAGGGAGTCGCAAACAACCTGGTGGCATCGCTCACCGAGGGCTCCATAGCGGACAACATCTGGATATACGCGGCCTACGGCGGTCTGGCTGCGGGAGTCTTTGAGGAGACCGCGCGGTTCATCTCGATGAAGTTCATCATAAAGAAAAACCTGACCCGCGAGGGTGCGGTGATGTACGGGATCGGGCACGGCGGCCTCGAGGCGATCTCGATCTGCGGAGTCTCGATGATCTCGAACCTGGTACTTGCGTCAAAGATCAACGAGGGCCTCGGGAACACCCTCTTCGAGGGGATGCCCGCGGAACTCATGCAGATATCGTATGAACAGTTAAGTCCCTTGTGGACGTCATCGCCGGGACTTTTCCTGCTCTCAGCTGTTGAGAGGGTCGGAGCGATCGCGCTGCATATCTGCCTGTCATATATGGTCTACAGGGCGGTCAGGGATTCGCGCTACCTGCTCTTTGTCGGGGCGATCGCGCTGCACGCCGTAATAGACATGTCGACCGTGCTGCTCTCGGCCACGGGGATCTCCGCTTGGCTCGTCGAGCTGATGCTGCTCGCGGTAGACGGGTTGTTCGTGGGGATCGTGGTCAGGAACTACCGGAGGGAGAGCGAAGAGGGCTCTGTGAGCGACATGGTCATGAAATACTGAATCTCACATAAAACGGGACTTGCGTTTTCGCAGGTCACGTTTTTGGTTTGGTGTTTGTCATGTCTCTGACGGTCATCTTCAGTCCATGAGCATGCCGTCCGCTACCGAGAGGAGATGAGCGCCGTAGGAGCTCTTGCCGTAGGTGGAAGCGGTCTTTCGCAAATGATCCTCGTCTATCCATCCATTTGCGTAAGCGACCTCCTCGGGCGCGGATATCAGGACGTCCTGGCGGCTCTCTATGGTGTGAACGAACTCGGTGGCGTCGAAGAGGCTCTCCATGGTTCCTGCATCGAACCATGCGAAGCCGCGTCCGAGCAGCCTGACTTTCAGCCTGTCCTGCTCGAGGTAGAGCCTGTTGAGGTCCGTGATCTCGTATTCGCCGCGCGCTGAGGGCTTGAGTGTCCCCGCGAGCTCACACACTCCCGAAGGGTACACATACAGGCCGGTGACGGCGTAGCTGCTCTTTGGATGAGCGGGCTTCTCCTCGATCGAGAGGGCGCGTCCGTTCCTGTCAAACTCTACGACGCCGAAGCGCTCGGGTCGTTCACGTGATAGCCGAAGATCGTTGCAGCAGAGCCGCTCTCTGCGCATTCCACGGCCTCGCGGAGCATTTGCTCAAAACCGTTGCCGTAGTATATGTTGTCGCCGAGCACCATCGTGCAGGGTTCGCTTCCCACAAATTCGCTCCCGAGGACAAATGCCTGGGCGAGGCCGTCGGGAGAGGGCTGCACCTTGTAGGACAGCGAGATCCCGAAGCGTTTTCCGTCTCCGAGAAGCTCTTTAAATCTCGGCAGATCGGTCTCGGTCGAGATGATGAGTATGTCCCTGATCCCCGCCTGCATGAGCGTGGACAGCGGATAATATATCATGGGTTTGTCGTAGACAGGCAGGAGCTGCTTCGACGTCACCATGGTGAGCGGGTAGAGGCGCGTTCCGGCGCCGCCTGCGAGTATGATACCTTTCATAGCGGTCTCCGATCTCAGTATGTGAAACTGTTTGTAGTCCTACATTTGATAGTAACGACATTGCAGGTGCTTGTCAATCTCTGCCTTCAAAGAAGTGCCTCCTCTCTCATGCAAGGTGCACAAAAATCATTGACAAAACCCGCTTTGTTTGGTAGATTTTGAGTATGTAGAACAGCTATCAATAGTTGTCGGTTGACCGGTTCGGGAGAGACCGCGGAAGCGGAGCCGAAGGGGCAAAACTCTCAGGCAAAAGGATCGAACCACGACGACACTCCGAAGAGTGGGAAACCACACCGAAGGTGCAACCCGCATGCATTGCGCGGGGAATCTCTCAGGTAATTAACGGAGCAGCAAGACCCTTGAAAGAGGGTTTTGCTGCTCCGCTTGTATTTGCCCAAAAGGGCGGAAAGGAAGCATCATGAGCGAACTCAAACGTACAACACGTTGTGACACGCACATTGCCGCGGGCGCGACGATGGTCGATTTCGGCGGGTTCTATATGCCGATCCAGTATCCGGAGGGGATCGTGGCGGAACACCTCTACACGCGCCATGCGTGCAGCCTCTTTGATGTGTCCCACATGGGAAGACTGCTCATATCGGGGCCTCAGAGGAAGGAGTTTTTGCAGCACGTCTTGACGAGCAACGTGGACGCGCTGGATGTGGGCCTCGCCCAGTACTGCATCATCCCGGACGTGGACGGAGGCGCTGTGGACGACGCCTACCTCTACAGGTTCGAGGAGGAGCGCTACCTGCTCGTGGTGAACGCGGCGAACACCGACAAGGATATCGCGCATTTGTCAGAGATCATAAAGGGCTATAACTGCGAGATGGAGAACATAACCGACCGCGTGGCGGCCATAGCGGTCCAGGGACCCGAGAGCCGCAGCCTTCTCATGAAGCTCTCCGGCGGGAAGCTCATCACAGAGCCCATGAAGAACGCGTTGAACACGGTAGAGCTCGAGGGGCGCACATTCCGCGCTGCGAAGACCGGGTACACAGGCGAGCCTTTGGGCTTCGAGATCTACGGCGCAAATGAAGATGTGATATGGCTCTGGAACCGCCTTTGCGAGCTCGGAGCGAAGCCTGCGGGACTGGGAGCGAGAGACACGCTGAGACTTGAGGCCGCTCTTCCCCTCTACGGACACGAGATGGGGACAGACCCTGACGGAGCGGTGATCCCCGTGTTTGCGGTGCCGCTTGCAAAGTTTGCGGTTTCATTTGCGGACGGAAAGGGAGACTACATAGGTAGAAAAGCTCTCGCGGCGCAGTACGAGGAGTATACACGCATCTCGAACAGAGACTTTGAGGGGCTGAAGCTCATAAAGAGGCG
>JAGDDC010000190.1 GCA_017958245.1 Lachnospiraceae bacterium | reverse complement strand
GTTTTCATAGAAAACCTGACACTAGGTATGAAACGTATCAGAAAAAGGTATCGATCATTTGAGGAATGTTCCCATCTGCTTGATGAGAGCCTTGTCAGTTGTGTCCTCGCTGACTTCCCAGACTATGATGCCCGCGAGATCCCACTCATATATGAGATCAAGCTTGAGCTGCAGGGAAACAGGGTTCTCGTAGGATACGAACCACCTGTAATAAGGCGATGCCTCGTCGTCGTTGTACATGTATACGCAGCCCTGTACGGGGTGATACTTCATGTGCCAGCCCGTGCCGCCCTTGTCGAACTCGTCGCCCGCAAGATAGCGTCCCTGGCCGTCCTGAACTATCGCGTAGCCCGAGACTGCCTCGGATTCCCACTTGCTCACTACGTCCTCGGGGATCTCCTCCTCGTTGGGAGCCTCCTCCTCGATCTCCGCGCCGATGATGCCCGTGGTGTCCATCTCCTTCATCCGCTCGCACAGCGCGTACATGGGAGAACCGATGTTGAGCTTCGTCGTGGGTATGCCCTGGGCCTTCAGATATCTTGCCGCGGTTATGGTCCAGTCAAGGCTTGTCATGAAGCCTGTGGCGCCGTCCCAGGTGCCTGCCATGTCATAGGTCATGATGTTGATGAAATCGAGATAAGGCTCAGCCTGCGCCCAGTCCTGGCACGGAAGCGTGTAGCCCGTCGATGCGGAAGCGCACGCCGTGATCTTCTTTGCGCCCTCGCCGAACTCCGCTGCGAAGCGCTCCTTCATGAGTTTGACGAGCGCCGCGAAATTGGTGTTGTCCTCGTCGGGAGTGCCCCAGATCGGGCAGCCCTCGTCGCTGTCGTCCTCGGGCCATCTCTCGCCGTCGATGTTGCCGCCGGGATACTCCCAGTCAAGATCGATACCGTCGATCCAGGGGTATTTCTTGAGCAGCTCGACGCAGCTCTCCACAAATGATGACCTTCCCGCCTCGGTGTAGGCCATTTCCGAGAAGAAACCGCTGTCCGTCCAGCCTCCGACTGAGATCATGATGTTGACGTCCGGATAGAGCTGTGAGAAATACTCGTATTCCGCGAAATGATTCCTCTTCAGGCCGTCAACAACCTCCGACATCTCCTCGTCGAGGAGGTCCGCTTCCTCGTCGGTGGGCTGTACCGCGAACTCCGTCCTGGGCTCAAGTCCGTCGTCTCTCCTGTCAAATGAGCTCTCTGTCGATCCGTCGACCGGTGCGACCTCCCAGAAAGCGTGGTTTACGAAAGTTACGCTGTCCCACGGTATGCCTGCGACCTCTGCGCCTTCCTCAGCCGTCTTCGAGCCGAGATACCAGTTTGCGAAGTAGACTATGACCTGCTTGCCGCCGGTGTAGTTGTACTTGGGCGCCTCGGGCTCTTCAGCCTTGGTGGGTTCCGCGGTTGTGGCGGGTTCCTCCTCCTTGGCAGGTTCCTCGGTCTGCTTGTCGTCTGCGGGGCTCTCTGCGGGAGCCTCTGCAGTGGGTTCATTTGAAGGTGTTTCGGGCGCCATGGGCTCCTCCTTCTTGCTGCATGCGCACATAGTCATACACAAAGCTATGAACAGCGCGATGATACGTCCTGTGATCTTGAAGTTTTTCATTTGTTGTGATCCCCCCTGTTCTAAAAACAAAAATACCTCCAATTCAATTATATGCCTGCAAAATGCGCCTTTCAAACGCTTAGGGAGAAGATACCAATTCAAAACAAAAAATGACAAGAATATAAACATTTGATAAAAGCTTGCAAATGACGCCGAGCCGGGGGGCGGGATCATTTGACTTATAACGGGGCAACGAGTATAATTGTGGGCGGCCGTTTGCGGCCATCAAGCACAAGCGTGGGAAAGGAGGCAGCAGCGATGAGCGCAAACAGGACAACAAAGCGTATCACAGCGTGCGTCATGGCGATCATGATGCTTGCGATCATGCTGTTTTCTGCCTTTTTCGTAGCACACGAGATGGAGCACGATTGTACGGGCGAGGACTGCCCGGTCTGCGCGTGCATAGAGTGGTGCGAGAACGCGCTCCACAGGATGGGCGCGGGACTGCTTGCGGGAGTTGTCAGAACCATGACGTGGATCGCGATCCTTCTGTCGGTGTGCCTTGTGACGCTCTTTGTGGCGAGAAGGACGCCTGTGTCAGGGAAGGTCCGGATCAACGATTGAAGAAGCCTCTGATGTTTGAAACACATTATCTGGATACGGAGGTTTTTAAAAGTGAAGAAATACATTTCTATAATAGTGGCGGTCATACTGATGGCCTGCTCTTTTTCGGCGTGCAAAGGCACGGGCAACGCTACCGGTACCGGCGCACTGAGCATCGTAACTACTATATTCCCCGAATATGATTGGGTCAAAAACGTCCTTGGCGAGAATCCCGGCAAGGCGGAACTGACTATGCTCCTTGACAACGGTGTCGACCTGCACAGCTATCAGCCCACGGCCGACGACATCCTCAAGATCTCGACCTGCGACGTGTTCGTGTACGTCGGCGGAGAGTCGGACGAGTGGGTCGATGACGCGCTCAAAGAGGCTGTCAACAAGGATATGACCGTCATCAATCTGCTCGAGGTCCTCGGCGACAAGGTAAAGGAAGAGGAAATCGTGGAGGGTATGGAGTACGAGCACGACCACGATCATGATGAGGATGAGGATCATGACGAGGAGCATGAAGACGGAGACGAGCATGCGGAGGATCATGAGGATGAGCATGGGGACGAGCATGACGAGGACCATGAGGAAGGTCATGACCACGACCATGAGGACGAGGAGCCTGAGCTTGACGAGCACGTTTGGCTCTCTTTGAGGAACGCGGATATCCTCGTAGACAAGATCGCTGCGGTACTCGCGGAAAAGGACAGTGCGAACGCCGACACCTACAAGAAAAATGCGGCCGATTACCGCGAGAAGCTGAGCGCTCTCGACGGAAAGTACAAGGAAGTCGTGTCAGGTGCTTCAGTGAACACCCTTCTCTTCGGAGACCGTTTCCCGTTCAGGTATCTCGTAGACGACTACGGACTCTCATATTATGCGGCTTTTGTGGGCTGCTCGACCGAATCGAAGGCAAGCTTTGAGACTATCGTGTTCCTTGCGAACAAGGTGGACGAACTCTCACTCAGAAGCGTTATGACAATAGAAGGCCCCGATCACCAGATCGCAGAGGCCATAAAAGACAACACGGCGTCAAAGGACCAGAAGGTATTGACGCTTGATTCCATGCAGTCTACGACCGGAAAGGACGTAGAGGCCGGAACCACCTACCTCTCAGTGATGGAGCAGAACCTTGAAGTGCTGAAAGAAGCGCTGAAGTAAGAAAGGTCTGCAGTCCCGCGCCGCAGCTTTTGTCTGCGGACGGGACTGCCGGGCTTTCGTGTCTTGAAGGCTTCGGTCACGGTTTATGCCGTGACAGGCCGGGAC